>VFJT01000104.1 GCA_009885935.1 Gammaproteobacteria bacterium | reverse complement strand
CCCAAACGCCAACCCACTTCAACCGCAGGCGTAAAATGCGCTTCCCAATCGGTATAGTTAAGGCCAATAAAGCCTATTAACTCACCTGTTTCTTTAAGCTCTACGGCCCATAGGGTATAACCATATTGATCGCTATGGTTATTCGCCGCAGGAATAAAGTCACGAATTTGCTCTCTAGTCAGCGGGCCACGTAAAAATTCAATGACTTTGGGATCTTGGTTGATTTGAAAATACGCCTCCGCATCCTCTACTTGCCACGTTCTTAAAATGAGTCTCTCTGTTTTAATGATAGTAGCCATAAGACCTCCAAAAAATTATCTACACAACTATACTGATTATGAGCGAAAAAATCAATTTGGCTTCTGAGTATTCCCCTAAAATAGTTTATTTGTGCTATAATAATAAACTAAAAACTTATTTAATCTACAAAAAAACCATACGAGTCAGTCTCATGCACGCACCTATCCTTCAAAAGGATTTTTCTCCCCTGCTAAAATTAGCAGTCCCCCTAGCATTAACCGGTGTGATCAGTGGCGCGGCACCTTTTTTTGAAACCCTATTCTTAGCCCATTTAAGCCAAGAAGCACTGGCGGCAGGCGCTTTGGTCAGCTGGTTATATGCGACATTCGTCGTCATCGCCTTGGGAATATTAGGTGCTATCAATGTCTTAGTGTCCCACAAACATGGTGCAAAGGATCATAATGCTATATCTTGGGTCGTACGCGACGGCTTACTACTAGGCCTATTATTGGTTATTCCATCGTTCCTATTGCTTTGGTTCATACCCCCTTTGTTTCTATTATTTGGGCAAGATCCTTCTATTGTTTCGCTGGCTGTCGCTTATTTACATGCCCTAGCCTGGGGATTATTACCTAATTTTATCGCCATTGCGGCATTAGAAGCTTTAATTGGTTTAGGCAATATACGGATCATTATGGCATTTACGCTGTTAAGCGTTACATTGGTTGTGTTTTTTAGCTATGTTCTGATTTTTGGCGCAT
>VFJT01000110.1 GCA_009885935.1 Gammaproteobacteria bacterium | reverse complement strand
CTGAAGAATTAACAGCATTAGGGCGAATCGTGAATGCTTATCTCGATCTTGCCGAAAGCCGCGCCCAAAGAAAAATCCCCATGACAATGGAAGATTGGGCGAAACGATTGGATGAGTTCTTAAAACTGGATGATCGCGAAATACTACAAAATGCAGGCCGCATCAGCGCTGAACTGGCCAAATCTCATGCCGAAAGCGAATTTGAAAAATATCGTGTTATTCAAGATTACCTGTTTCAATCTGATTTTGATCAATCACTTAAACAGCTTGAAGAACAAGCACTACAACATCCCTCCCCAACTACCGAAGATTCCTAGGCTGTTGCCGTCATAGCCTTTATTGATTACACTAAGGCATCCTTAGATTTTCCTAGAGAGCCGTTATGTTCGTCAGTATTCGTGAAAAATTGGTCGTAGGCATCACCTCACGCGCCTTGTTCGATCTCACCGAAAGTCATACTATTTTTGAACAAGATGGCATAGTCGCTTATCAAAAGTACCAAATATTGCACGAAAATAACCTTCTAGAGCATGGCCCTGCTTTTTCTTTGGTCAAGAAATTATTGAGTTTACATGACCCACAGACTAATGAACCCTTAGTGGAAGTCATTTTATTGTCCAGAAACAGTGCAGATACGGGTTTACGCATTTTTAATAGCATCAAGGCTTATGACCTAAATATTACCCGTGCCGCCTTCACCAATGGCGAAAGCCCCTACCGCTATATCGCGGCTTTTGGCGCTCACTTATTTTTGTCCACTAACAACCAGGATGTGGAACAAGCCTTAAACGCGCAGTGTGCCGCCGCTACTTTACTGCCTGCAAAAAGTAATCACCATGACGACGGCCCTTTAAAAATCGCCTTTGATGGCGATGCAGTACTATTTTCCGATGAAGCAGAAAAGGTCTTTCAAAGTGAAGGTCTAGATGCTTTTAAGGCCAGCGAAAGTAAAGCGGCCAAAACGCCCTTGCAACCCGGCCCTTTTCAAGGATTTTTGCGTGCTTTGCACGGTATACAGCAATTATTTCCAGCCGATACCTGCCCCATACGCACGGCATTGGTAACCGCCAGAGATGCGCCGGCGCACGAGCGCGTCATTCATACCCTGCGTGCCTGGAATATTCGTACCGATGAAGCCTTGTTTTTAGGTGGCTTAGATAAAAGCGAATTTTTAAAAGCCTTTGATGCCGATATCTTTTTTGACGATCAATTGCGCCACTGTAATAGTACACAACAACACGTCACCACCGCCCATGTTCCGCATGGGGTCATGCAACAGATTAAGGATTAAATGAGATGTTAGAAATTGTATTTAGTTTATTTACATTGACTATATTAGAAATCGTTCTAGGCATTGATAACTTAGTCTTTATCAGTGTTATTTCAGCACGCTTACCCCCAGAAAAACAAAAGAAAGCGCGACAATTTGGTTTGTGCCTAGCCTGGGTAAGCCGTTTAATACTACTAGCCTCTGCCATTTGGCTATCCCGTTTAACTGCGCCTTTATTTAGTGTCGCTGATTTCGCCGTTTCCATACGCGATATCTTTTTATTCTGTGGCGGTTTGTTTCTACTTGTCAAAGCCACACAAGAAATACACCATGAAATGACCAGCCTCACTGAACCAGAACGCACTGCGAAACCGAAGCGTTTTTGGCCGATTATTTTTCAAATAGGCATTTTAGACATCGTCTTTTCTCTAGACAGTGTCATTACCGCCATAGGTTTAACACAGCGATTTTGGATCATGGCCGTGAGTATCACCATTGCTATCATTATTATGATTAGTGCCAGTGAAATGATGAGCCGCTTTATTAACAAACATCCTACCATTAAGATCTTGGCATTCAGCTTTTTGCTTTTAATCGGTACTATGCTGATAGCCGATGGCCTGCATTATCATGTGCCGCGCGGTTATATTTACTTTGCTATTTGTTTTTCCCTGTTTGTGGAATGGTTGAATAGCGTGCATAGGAAGAGATCTCAGAAATCGTAGAGGCAGGCCCCTGTGCCCACCCTAAGATAGGGCAGACACGGGGGTCTGCCCCTACGGAGTACGGAGCAACCGACGAATAACTCCTTTACATCTTATCAATTTCCAAATACCGTTTCGTACCTATAATTTCTTCGCGTTCGTTAAAACTCACCATGACGTCATTACAGCGTTGGCTCTGCCCGTCTTCTTTGATGGCTTGCAAGGTTTGTTGCATCGCATAAATGGCAGCGCGTTGTAGATCGGAAGGGATGATCATCACTTGATACCCCCAGGCAGCGAGTTTATCTGCGGCCACCATCGGCGTCTTACCGCCATGAAACATGTTGATGAGTTTAGGCGCCTTTATTAATGTACCTATTTTTTGAATTTGCTCCACCGTTGTGGGCGCTTCCACAAAAATCATATCCGCCCCTGCTTCGCTGTAACGCTGCGCTCTTTCTATGGCTGCATCAAAGCCTTCCACCGCAATAGCATCGGTACGCGCAATAATGACGAAATCATCGTCGCTCACGCTATCCTTGGCCACTCTAATTTTATGCACCATTTCGTCGCTACTGACCAATGATTTGCCTTCCAGGTGACCACAACGCTTAGGAAACTCTTGATCTTCTATATGCAGACCCGCAACCCCTAAACGCTCAAAGGTACGCACCGTACGCGCCACATTCAAACCATTGCCATAACCGGTATCCGCATCGGCAATGACCGGCACAGTGCTTGCGTCTATAATTTCCGACAAGCGGTAACACACCTCACTCATGCTCAATAGGCCTAAATCGGGGTATCCTGCCGCCCTAGCGATAGCACCACCACTGGCGTATAACAAGGGGAATTTCGCCTGTACGGCCAATAACGCCGATATGCCATCAAAAACACCGGGCGCGGCATATAATTTGTTTTCACTTAAATACTGTCTTAGTTGACGCGTTGCTTTCATACTGTTTTTGCCTCATTTATCCCCGTTTGTTTACAAGGATCCTATAAGCGGCGGAATAAATCAAGGCCACCCCCAATACAAATACGTGTCTGAAAAAATATTGGTCAAACATTTACCGAACATAAGTAAAGTCCCCACAATTTCCTGAAATTTATGGGGTTTTCGATATTTTTTGAGGGGTATAGACTATAATGAACTTGAGTCATTTTCGGGAAAATTGCGTTGTATAAAAAACCCGCAATTACACTTAAAATGCGGACACTACCAGTAATTCTATTGGTGGTTATGAATCATTAACAAGGAGCTTTACAATGAAAAAATTATCTCTAATCGTGGCACTGTTGATCTGCGGTACTTCCGTTTTTGCAGCCACTTCAACTATGGCATCCGATCCTAGCATGATGATGGATTCTGGCAAGGGCTGGTGTCAAAAAAATAATGTCGCCCCTAAGGATTGCAAGGCAGAGATGGACAAGTGGAAAAATGCAACGCCTGATCAAAAAATGGCTATGATGAAAGAACACTGGGGTAAAATGACTCCGGAAGAAAAGAAAATGGCTATGAATCGCATGGTAATGAAGTTCAAGTCCATGGATGCTGACAGTCAAAAATCTGCAATGAAGATGATGAATGACGGCATGAACAGCAACTAGACTCCGGTCTAAATTCGTAGGGGGCAACCCCCTGTGGTTATCCCATCTAGGGCAGGCACGGGGGCCTGCCCCTACGGCTTTTTAAGCTTTAGGACGCATGTGCGGAAACAGAATCACATCGCGTATCGAAGGCGAATCCGTTAACAACATCACTAAGCGATCAATTCCTATCCCTTCCCCCGCCGTCGGTGGCAAACCGTATTCCAAAGCGGTAATATAATCTTCATCGTAGGGCATCGCTTCTTCATCGCCTTGTGCTTTTTCTTGCATTTGCTGATGAAAGCGCGCGGCTTGATCTTCGGGGTCATTTAATTCCGAAAAAGCATTGGCAATTTCACGCCCGGCTATGAATAATTCAAAGCGATCCACAATCGTGGGATCCTGCGCATTGCGCCTAGCCAAAGGGGATACTTCGGATGGATAGGCGGTAATAAAGGTAGGATCGATTAACTTTTCCTCCACCGTTTCTTCAAAAAGAATCAATTGCAATTTAGCGATGCTATCATTGTCTTTGTGCGGCAGTTTTAATGCGCTCAATATCTGTTTCAAAACTTTCACATCGTGAATATTGTCTGTTGTTAATTCAGGATGATATTGTATAATGGCCTCGGTCATGGTTAGACGCGTAAAGGGTTTAGAAAAATCAAAATGATGGCCTTGATAGTCAAAATCAAACCGTCCTAAAACAGCATGCGCAATAAATTGGAATAATTCCTCGCTGATATCCATCATGTCTTTATAATCCGCATAAGCTTGATAGAATTCCACCATGGTGAATTCTGGATTATGCCGCACAGACATGCCTTCGTTGCGAAAATTACGGTTGATTTCAAACACTTTTTCCATACCACCGATCACCAAGCGTTTTAAATACAATTCAGGGGCAATGCGCAAATATAATTGCATATCTAAGGCATTATGATGGGTAACAAAGGGTTTCGCAGCAGCACCACCTGCCAAAACATGCATCATCGGCGTTTCCACTTCACAAAAGCCCTTTTGATTTAGAAAGTCGCGTATCGCGCTGATGGTTTGGCTGCGAATGGCAAATACGCGTCGTGTATTTTCACTCATAATTAAGTCTAGATACCGCTGTCTATAGCGTGTTTCGATTTCTTGTAAACCGTGAAATTTATCCGGCAGCGGCCGCAATGCTTTAGTCAATAAACGTATGTTCTGTGCGCGCAACGACAATTCACCCGTTTTGGTTTTAAACACTACACCGATTACACCGACTATATCGCCTATATCCCATTTTTTAAAATCATGATACGCGGCTTCCCCTATGATATTTTGCGTCACATAACACTGTATTTTGCCCGACATATCTTGTAGATGAATGAAGCTCGCTTTACCCATCAGGCGACGCGTCATAATGCGTCCAGCTAAATGTACCGTGTGCTGCGCTTTTTCCAAGTCTTCCTCAGAAATAGCATACCACTGTTTATGCAACTCTAGCGCTAAAGCATCGCGCCTAAAGTCATTGGGATACGCTGTTCCTGCTTCACGCCAGTGATGCAGTTTGTTTTTACGCTCAACGATTTGTTCATTTTCACTCAATTCATTTTGCGCGGGTTCTAGTTGTTCCGTCATAATTACACCTGTTCTTTTAAACTTGCTTCAATAAATACATCGATATCGCCATCTAATACGGCTTGCGTATTACCCACTTCCACACCCGTACGCAGATCTTTAATGCGCGAGGCATCTAATACATAAGAGCGAATTTGATTGCCCCAGCCTATCTCCGTTTTAGATTCTTCCAAGGCTTGTTTTTCTACGTTCCGCGCTTGCATTTGTTTATCGTACATTTTAGAGCGCAATTGCTTCATAGCCTGAGAGCGATTTTTATGCTGAGAGCGATCGCTTTGGCATTGTACCACTATTCCCGTCGGGATATGCGTGATGCGTATAGCCGAATCGGTCTTATTAACGTGCTGACCACCCGCGCCACCGGCCCTATAGGTATCGATACGTAAATCGGCTGGATTGATGTCTATTTCTATATCGTCGTCAATTTCGGGCGACACAAAAACAGCAGCAAAGGAAGTATGACGGCGATGGCCTGAATCAAAAGGCGATTTACGCACTAAACGATGCACCCCTGTTTCGGTTCTGAGCCAGCCGTAGGCATAGGGGCCTTCAAACTTAACCGTAGCACTGCGCAAACCCGCCACATCGCCTGCAGAGGCTTCTAATAGCTCCACCCTAAAGCCATGCCTTTCCCCCCAACGCAAGTACATACGCAGCAGCATTTCGACCCAATCCTGGGCTTCTGTGCCGCCAGAACCCGATTGTAACTCCAAGAAAGCATTATTGGCATCCGCCTCACGGGCAAACATGCGCTGAAATTCTAGATTTTTAACCGCCAGCTCTGCCTGGTTTACATCGGCCACTACTGCATTCACCGCGACTTCGTCATCCTCGGCATTGGCCATTTCCAGTAAAGTATCAAGATCAGTCAATTGCAGGCGCATAGTATCCAGGCTGTCTAAAATGGCCGTCAGTTGCACTTTTTCTTTGTTTAATTTTTGAGCTGTTTCTGGATCGTCCCAGATTTTTTCATTTTCTAGCTCGCGTAAGACTTCCGCCAAACGATCTTGCTTGGTTTCGTAGTCAAAGATACCCCCGAAGCGCCTCTGCACGCAGTTGCAGATCGGCAATTTTCAATAGAACGGGATTGATTTCAATCATATTATCTGGTCACCGTGAAAAGGGTTATTATATATCCATTAGACTAAAACTAGAAGGGCGCCTCGCGAGGCGCCCCTACAGGACGACCCGCGGAACATTGTAGGGGCGGCTCGTGAGCCGCCCACTTAAACCATCCTCAATTTCTAACCGAAAAATCAAAATAAGTATACGGATAAGGCTCATTCAGCAAAGTAAAATGCCACCATTCCGTAGTTAAGGGTTTAAATCCAACTTGTTTCATCAAGCTTTGTAATAGTGCTCTGTTTGCCTTCGCTTTAGCGGATAAGTTTGGATAACTCGGATGCGCCATCGGGCTAAAACAATCATAGCCAGTACCAAAATCCAAACTATTATCAGGGAAGCGTTCTTGCTGTGGCCCGGTGCAAGCAATTAGTTTTGCCTGCGGATTATAAGCTGGGATCTGACTATTCATCGGTACGATGGTTAAATCAACAGTACTGCCGCGGCTATGGCCAGATTGATAAGCAATATAGCCTTCTTTAAAAAGATTGGCCTTGTTGATAGTAGGGTAAAATTCATCGCGCATAATAACATTGTTTATTTCGGTAGCCCAATGAGCAAAATCATTGACAGCCGTTTGTGGCCTATAACAATCATAGGCTTTGAGCGTTAAGCCTCTGGCTAGCAATTGTGTTTCTACTGTTTTCAATGCATCAGCAGCTTGCTGGGTCAATAGACAAACAGGCTCTTCATAGCCTTTAATTTTTCTACCTATAAAATTATGATCGGAATCATAACGTATGTCTGTTTGCAGTTGTGGTATGACTCGTTGTGCGTTGACAAAATCTGTAGGTCTATTTTTTTCAAGAGTCACATTTTCTGCTATAGCATCGGCAGTGATAATTATCAATAGCATCAGCGTCCATTTAATCATTTTTAATCTCCATATATTTATTAGGGCAGACACGGGGGTCTGCCCCTACGATAACAGATCACATTTATATCCAATCGTCCAGCGTGGCTGATTGCCATAATCGCGATGCGTTTCCACGGCGCTAAAACCCGCAGCAACGAATAAAGAGTTTACACAAGATCCTTGCAGATAACCATGTTCCACCAACAATAATCCCGATGGCGTTAAATAATGCGGTGCCTGCTGAATAATATGCGCCAAATCTCTTAAACCCTTATCCGCTGCTACCAAAGCGGTTTTAGGCTCAAAGCGCAAATCGCCTTGCTGCCAATGCGGCTCGTCTTCAGCAATATAGGGTGGATTGGCGATGATCACGTCAAACACCCGGCCTGATAGTGCCTGATACCAATTGCTGTGCAACCATTCTATTTGTGGGAAACCCAAAGTTTTAGCATTTTGCATCGCTATAACCAAAGCAGCCTCAGAACAATCCACAGCACAAATGGCCCAGTGTGGTTTTTCATGCGCTAAGGCCAAGGCAATAGCGCCGCTGCCGGTACCTAAGTCTAAAACTCGTAACGGCTGTTTATCCTTAAAACGTTCTAATAACCAGTGCAAACACCACTCCGTATCGGCGCGTGGAATTAAGGTATCGCGGCTCACGGCAATGGGCATAGACCAAAATTCTTTATAGCCTAGTATATAGGCAATAGGTTCGCCTACTGCGCGACGGTTTAAATGGTCTTGATAGTGTATGGCGACTGTGTCTGTTACAACCCTATCCGGCCAAGTGCGTAAATAAGCACGATTTTTTTCTAGGGCATGGGCTAATAATACTTCTGCATCTAGAGTGTCTATGCCTTGCGTTTTTGCAGATTGTAGTAATTCTAGTATGGTTTTCATGAATAACTCTTAAAACAATAACGCAGCAGTTTTCGTAGGGGCGGGCCCCTGTGCCCGCCCAAACAAGGGCAGCCACGGGGGGCTGCCCCTACGACAGATCGTCTTTATCCTCTTTACTAAAGTTATCTTCACCCATCTTTAGACAAAAATGCCAATTGCTCGGCTTGATATTCTTGCATCAAGGGTTGGATCACTTGCTCTAAAGCCCCTTCCATAATATCTTGTAATTTATACAAGGTTAAGTTGATGCGATGGTCCGTAACACGGCCTTGTGGGTAATTATAAGTGCGTATGCGCTCGGAGCGATCGCCGCTACCCACCAACAACTTGCGCGTCTCTGCTTCTTCTTTACGTTGTTTTTCTTGCTCACCCATCAATAATTTAGATTGCAATAAGGACATCGCTCGCGCACGATTCTTATGTTGCGAGCGTTCATCCTGACATTCGACAACGATGCCGCTGGGTAAATGCGTAATCCGTATAGCCGAATCGGTCTTATTCACATGCTGACCACCTGCGCCCGAAGCTCTATACGTATCGATCTTTAAATCGGCAGGATTAATCTCTATTTCATCGATTTCTTCGGCCACAGGTAAGATAGCGACGGTGCAAGCCGAGGTATGCACACGGCCTTGCGCCTCAGTTTCAGGTACGCGCTGTACTCGATGCGCACCAGATTCAAATTTTAATTGTGAATAAACACCCTGGCCATTGATTTTAATAATCACTTCCTTATAGCCGCCGTGTTCGCCCAAACTTTCGCTGATCAATTCGCATTGCCAATTTTGCGTTACCGCATAACGCGTGTACATACGATACAAATCACCGGCAAACAGTGAAGCTTCATCGCCACCGGTGCCAGCACGTATTTCTAGGTAAATGTCTTTACTGTCGTTGGGATCGCTGGGTATTAATAAGATTTGTAGCGCTTGCTCTAATTCTACACTTTGTTTTTCAAACAATTGTAATTCAAGTTCCGCCAATTCTTTTAATTCGGCATCGCCTAAGGTCAAAAATTCGCGCGCTGAAACCATATCGTGTTGTATTTTCTGATAATGCAAAAAGGTACTCACCACGGGTTCTAATTGCGCATATTCTTTGGATAGATTGCGGAATGTTTCTTGCACATTCATTATTTTGGGATCACTCAGCAACGCCGCCACTTCTTCATGACGCATGCGCAGTTGATCTAACTTGTTCAGTAGCGATTCTTTCACTGTACTCTATCCCATATCCTGTGCACCGTCATTGCTTCGTAGGGGCAGACCCCCGTGTCTGCCCTACTAGGGCAACCACAGGGGGCTGCCCCTACGTACAGATCGCGCTCGCAATGACGGTTCATCTTATTCCAGCCCCAATAACAGCTTTGCCGAAACCAACCAGTCTTTACCCTTTTCAAAACGCGCTTGATTTAAAGCCTGGCTAGGATGATGCATCACTTTATTGGCTAAGGCATGCGAAAACGCTTGTAACACTGCCGCTGCATCCACGCCTTCTTGTAATTTTTGTAACGCTTTATTTAACTCCAATTCGCGCAAGCTGTTTATTTTACGCCTATAGACTTTAATCAGTTCGTCAAACTCTATAGTCTGCAGCCGTTTTTGATACCGCAGGCTGTGCAACTTAATTTCTTCCTCGGCAAGCAAAGCTGCTTGGTTACGCTTGTCTTGGTTTTCATCCACCCACAGTTGAATATCGTCTAAATTAAGCAAATTCACATTCGCGCATTCTGCAATACTCGCTTCTACATTGCGTGGTAAGGCTAGATCTAAACAATATAGCGCCTTGCTGCGTTGCTGCAGTATAGGTTCTATAGCCTCGCGGGTTAATAGAGGTTGATAACTTTCCGTGGCAAACACGGCACTATCGCAGTCTATTAAAGATTCCAATAAAGACGAGAGTGGCAACACCGTTGCTCCTGGCAATAAGGCATTTGCATGTTCTGGCGTACGATTGATGAGCGTGATTTTCAATTGAGGTGCTTGCTGTAAATACGGGATCAGATTGGCAATCATTTCGCCTGCACCGACCAAAACCACGGCCGCAGGTTTATCCATAGGAATGCACCGTTGCAGCATCAACCACGTTAAGTACGAAGCCGAAATAGCATGCGCGCCTAAACCCGTATCGTTGCGTATGGTTTTGGCACTATTAAAAACGTGTTGAAATAAATGATTCAATTCGGGGCCAGCAGCACCTACTTCTAATGCCGTGGCAAAGGCCGCTTTAACTTGGCCTAAGATCTGCGGCTCACCCATAACCTGGGCATCTAAGCCTATAGCCACCCGCAATAAATGCGCGACTGCTTCCTCGCCACTATAAAGATACGTATATTTTTGATAAGAACCATCGCCTTTATGATGTTGCTTGGCCATCCATTGCTCTAAACGATGACCTTTATCCGCAATAGCGTATAATTCACAACGATTGCAAGTCGATAAAATAACCGCTTCTAGGATGCCGTCTTCGTTTAAAATAGATTGTAGGGCTGGCGCTAAATGTTCATGGGCTATCATCGCCTGCTCGCGTACCACCAAGGGTGCACTGCGATGATTCAGGCCATAAACATATAAGTCCATAGAGGGGTTCCACATTTGACTAGCTGACGATTCGGTTAAGCCTCTGGGCGCCTCACGAGGCGCCCCTACACCGTTCCGAGGCTCGTTTTGTAGGGGCGGCTCGCGAGCCGCCCTCTAAAATTACACGCAAATATTTAATCATTTGCGCTAAACCTTCCTCAACCAACTGCCACGAGGCTGTAACAGGGGCTCCAGTTTAAAATACTATCGTTTAGAGAATTGGCAACGTTTACGCGCTTTACGCAGACCAACTTTCTTGCGCTCTACACAACGTGCATCGCGTGTTAAATGGCCGCCTTGGCGTAGCTTTTGTCTGAAGGTTAAAGAACCGCCTTCTTCAGCCACGACTTTAACCGTACCGCTTTTAGCCTTGCCACCTTCTTCGTCGTAATCGACCAAAGCACGTGCTATACCCATACGCACCGCACCGGCTTGACCACTGAGGCCCCCGCCTTTGACGGTGACCATGATGTCAAAACGATCATTCATGCCGACTTCGTTCATAGGTCTGGCAATGATCATACGTGCGGTTTCTCTAGGAAAGTAGTCGGCCAATTCACGACCATTCACGGTAAACTTACCGCTGCCTTTCTTTAAGAACACGCGTGCGACGCTTTCTTTACGTCTGCCGGTACCATAAAAATACTGTTTGCTTGCTGCTGCCATAGGTTTAATCCGTCTCTATAATTAGTTCTTTAGGTTGCTGGGCCGTATGATGGTGCACGGCACCTGCATACACTTTTAATTTGCGGAACATTGCGCGTCCCAAGGGGTTATTCGGCATCATGCCCTTCACGGCTTTTTCTAACACCCGTTCCGGCGCCTTGGCCAATAATTTGTCCAGGGTAATGCTCTTGATACCGCCTGGGTAGCCGGTATGCCAATAATAGGTCTTATCGGTCATTTTACGGCCCGTTACGCTTATTTTCTCGGCATTGAGTACAATAATGTAATCACCGGTATCCACGTGTGGGGTATAGGTGGGTTTATGCTTGCCACGCAGTCTTAAAGCGATTTGGCTGGCTAAACGCCCCAAAGTTTTATTCGTGGCATCAACCACATACCAATCGCGTTCAACCGTTTCGGCCTTGGCACTAAATGTTTTCATAATCATTTTTCCTAAAATCTAAGCTTTTTGCTTATTATATGTACAATTCTTGCGCTATTCTCGCCTTTCTGCCGCTTTAAACAACAGACTTAGGCTAAAGACCCGCCATTCTACAAAATATGGGGGCAAGAAGCAAGGGGGTTGGGCCATTCCACTATGAAATGGGTCTGAACTGGTTTCAGCATTCTTGGCAGGCACTAATAATCCCCTAGAATAGACAAATGCATGTTTTAGGGGAATTTTATTAGAATATGTTTATTGGCAGAAAAACTGAACTTATGCAATTGAACAATCTCTTGGATCACCCTGGAGCCAGTATGGTCGTTATTAGAGGTAGGCGGCGTACATGAAATAGGCCTTGATATTATTGAAGAAATGCAAGAAAAAATACATCGTTTGAAAGTGCCTAAATACATGTCGCGCAGAGCCATATTGATTCATGTTAATGGTGTAAAAGACGAAGTCGTCGATACGGGGTATTTCTCCCAAATCATTGCTTTTGATCGATTTCTTCTTTCATAAAAATACCCTCTGCTAAAGCACCCCTTCCAAACCTTTTTTCTCCACAAGATTGAGTAATTTTAGCGCAGCACCACTGGGTTTGCGCTCACCCCGCTCCCATTGCTTAATCGCTGCCACACTCACATTAATGATTTTGGCAAATACGGCCTGACTAATGCCAGCATTCA
The DNA here is from genome assembly GCA_009885935.1 of Gammaproteobacteria bacterium. Classification (GTDB taxonomy): domain Bacteria; phylum Pseudomonadota; class Gammaproteobacteria; order UBA1113; family UBA1113; genus VFKP01. The sequence continues at coordinate 998 of VFJT01000110.1, read as the reverse complement.
GCCGAATTTTTTTTATTTTAGCGGCAGAGAGTTCATGAATGGCAGAGAGACAAAACGCATCAAATTCTCTCATCGTTGCTATATCCATAACAGAAGCCTGATAGAGATCTTTCGCCATTTCATGCGCTGCTTTTAATAGTCTTTGTCTGGTTGGATCTTGTTTAGGCATAATATACCTCTTCTCTTTTTTAGCCCATCGCGCAAAATGTTTTGTCTGGAAAATTCTCATTTCATCCCCCATTATATGGGGGATAAAATGTATACTATAATACATGGTATTCTAAATGTCAAGGTGGCTGGCGCGTGATCTGCGCAAACTGACCATAGCTTCACAGAGAGTAGTGATATTGTCTAGAAATGGAGGTATACCTTGGTAGATGCCTGCTCTTCAAGTATTTTTAGAGGCAACCTTTGCTCATTAAAATATGTCACTTCTTCAGCCAACGCCTCTTCTTCTTTCTTCGTTGACACAGTCTCTGCTTTTTGCCAGCTACGAGATAGATTTGCGAGTAATCGTACAGTTTCTTTATACTCAGTTTCAAACCCCTCTAACTTCTTCTTATGTACCTCATATTTTTCTAAAGCCGGCTTCCCTTCGTTTAAATGCCGGCCATAATTCTGTGATGCTCGACATTGAATCTCTTTTGCTTCTTCTACTTCTTTACACCATTCTGGATCCTGTTTCCGGCTAGACTCTTTCTTTTCTATATCTTCATTTTCTTTAACCATTGTTATCGCTCTATCTAAGATCTCTTTTGCTTGTATAACTGGCTGCAATATTACCTCTAAACGCTGCAAATAGTCTTCTTCATCTTTTATATTCAATTCCAGCATGTGAATTTTATTGCGTAAAATGATCTTAGCGATTGTTTCTGATAATGACGTAGCCATAATTTATCTCCATAATAACTATAGTGGTTACCTAGCTACTAACAAAAACTGGCCGATTGCGCATCGGCCAGTTTTTCGTTATCTACATACTATCTTACTTAATATTG
>VFJT01000084.1 GCA_009885935.1 Gammaproteobacteria bacterium | reverse complement strand
CGCCATCCTTGACCACCCATAATCTCCCTGACTATAGGCCATTCGTATCCTGGCAAACCGGACATCTGTACTTTGCGCAAAACCGGACATTTCTACTTTGGGTTGACAGAAACACTGTGAATTTATCGATGGTTTTTTAGGAGCGGAAGGCTCGCCCTTGCAGGTGCAAGGGCGAGCTGTTTTTATTTACGGTCTAGCACTATGTGGGAGAAGGCGATCTTTCCCCCTTCTTTTCTCCTTCGTTATCCTTACCAGCAGTGGGGTCAGTTGATTCAATCTTTGGAGATTGTGGGGGGCTGCTAGGAGATGCAGGAAAGAACGTAGGAGATGGTGATGTTGCAGTCTTAGCTCTCTCTTTCTCTTCTTCCTTCTTGGGGACTTGCTGAGGCGATCCTTGGTTCTCATCATCACCGGAGTCCCAGTCAGGTATAAAACCTGCCTGCTCTGCTGCTTCTTGAATATGAGATATCAAAACCGGGTCACTTATGCCGCGGATATCCATATTCAATGCCTCCGTACATGTTTTATCTTTGTGGTTTGTAAAAGTTCCTAGGATCGTATATTCCTTAGTATCGCGATCAAAATAAATCGTATTTCTCTCGGGAATACCAGACGAAGGAAGTTTTGATGCATCAGAAAGCGAATAGCCTTTCTCCATCTTCTTCTCTTTATCGTCTATACCATTACGTCTGTTTGTTATTTTCGATGCTAGCTCGCCAAACAGGGTATTCGACTTCTGAGGCGCCATCGTCTTTCTCCTTGTTCGTGGGGATTCTCCAGCAGCACTGGAATTAGAAGAAGCGGTAGGGCCATCATCTTTTTCTTTTTTGCTTCCGCGATTACGAATTGCATCCAACAAGTTGGCGCGGCCAAGCCCGTCTGCTGGCTTTTCTGCAACCTTGCCAGCGAATATTGATGCTGGTGGTGCGGGGGGTGGAGGTACAGGATCATGCTTTGGCAGGGGTGGTCGATCACTATCACTCGGCAAAGACGAGCTGCTAGACGAAGAGGAGCTCAGCGGTGGCTGTCCGTTACTCGGAGGGTTACTAGGGAGTGGCGGTGGGGTAGGAATGCTACTAGCGCTTCCGCCTGCTGGAACTGTTGTTGGCGCAGCTGGCTCAGAGCTATTAGCTGGGGGTAGGTCCGAAAGCAGGTCAAGAGGTTGTGATTGCACAGCTGGGACGCTAGGCGAAGACGAGCTGCTAGACGAAGACGAGCTGCTAGACGAAGACATGCTGCTAGACGAAGGCATGCTGCTAGACGAAGATGAGCTGCTAGACGAAGGCATGCTGTTAGACGAAGATGAACTGCTAGACAAAGATGAGCTACTGGATGAAGATATGCTGCTAGGTGAAGACGAGCGGCTAGACGAAGATTCCTTTTCCTCTTTATGACCGTGTGCGCTAGCTGGTGCTGGACTATCAAAGGCAGCGACTTCCAATGTGGGAATCGTTCTAACGAGATCCCTTATTGCCGTAATCTTCTCTACCATATTTTCAGCCTGTTTTTTAGAGGCTCTAATATTCGTAAAGTCACTCCTAAACATGTCATCATTTTCGGCAGAAAAGGCCTTCATTTTATTTAAAATAATCTCTAACATCTTTTTAAATTCGTTAATCTTTTGACTATCTCCATGTAACATGGCTATTAAATTTTGATCATCCTGAATCCATGCGCAGAGCTTCTCTACTTGCTCACCATAAGATAAATCAGGATAAGAAATTTTTATAGCAGCTGGCGCAATACTCATTCGGCGCGATTCTCGCTTGTCCACAGAGCTTTGCATTGTAGAAGCGCGGCGGGAGAGAGTCATTTGTGCTTTGCTGCGCACTTCTTCAGTTTGAAGTTTATCTGCTTCCATACGAGTTTCTGCGGCGTGGGTGCGGTTAACCGTCGCAGCCAGTTTATCTTGAGTGATCAGGGCCTTTAAATGAACGGATTCCAATTCAGCAACAGAGTTTGTAACTGTATCCCTCCACTTTTTACCTGTCGCATGTAATCCCTTCTCCTCTGCCTTTGCAATATTCCCCTTTCTTTCTTCAACTAACTGCTCTAAAACACAAGCAACCGCAAAAGTTACATTCGGATCCGCTTGAACTTTAGTTCTAAAAGATTCTAATGTATTAATAAGCTCTAGATTAAGGACATTGACTTCGCTATAGGGTCGAAGCGCTGCAGAACCAAACTGGACTAAAAGTTTTTTGGCTGCTTCATCCATAGGCAAAGTGTTTAGTATTGTTATCAAATCTACAAGCAGTTGTAAGGAAGCTGTTAGTGTCGGCTGTTCTGCAGAAAAATCTATCTTGGTAATGGATTTAATTTTATCCTCATATGGACCCTGTAACCGAAATAGTAAGGTAGAAAGATGCCCGTGGAGGGTTGGATGCAGTTTTCTCGCATAAAAAAGTTCGGAAACAATCTTAAGTAATCTAGGATTTATAATCTCAGTATCGTTGAATTGAATAAATAACTCTTGCGCTAACAAGATATCAAAAATCTTATAGTTTTCGCCGGAATAATCCGCTTCTCGCATAAAGGATAGAAGAGTTTTTAGATTTTCATTTGATATAGAACCGGCCTCCGGGAATAATTCCCGTATTTTTAGCGCTTGCTCCTTGCTCAGAGGTCCCAATACTTCGGTTCTAACAGATGTTATAAATGACGGACATTGAATTGGCTGTGGGGGTAAGTTAAGGGCTTTCGCGGTAGCGGGCAAGTCTTCAAGAAACCGCATTGCTTCTTCTATTGCATCGATAATTTGAAGATTCACTATACCTTGAGAGTCAAACAGAGGGGCATTTAGTTTTTGAATGATTTTGTCAAATTGTTTTCCTAATGCCGCAGAGCCTTTCATTTGTGCTTGCAACACCTCTAAGTCTACTTTTAGGCTGCGATCAGGGGTGTAGGCTCCTGTTAAAGCAGCCGTTAAACGAGGAAGTGTTGCCAGCATGATAGAGAATCGAGTACTTAAATTATCTGTGTTAAGGCTATGCTCTTCTTCACCGTCTTCACTCTCTTTCTCTGCTTGCTTAGCAATTGACAGCTGCAACATGGTATCAAAAATGGCTTCTTGTAAGAAATCCGCTGTTTTAAATGTTTCGTCTAAGTTAATGGATCTTAATTCCCCAGTCTCTCTATTAACCACATGGACTAATTTTACTTGGTAACTAAAAGAGTCTTTTTTATCGCTATCTGGGATCTTTGCCCCGTGTACATGAATATCAAAACGATAAGATTTCTCTTGAGTATCAATAACCTGCGTAGTGATAAAATTTGCCTTAAGAGGTGAAAGTTTTGTTGCCCCTCCCTCTAAAACAGAACCCTGAACTATAAAAGCCCGCAGTCCATGGACTTTCTTCACGGGCGTAAAATCGGTCACATAAAAAATTGCATTTTCTTTAAAGAAATTTTCTAGAAGTTCAGCGAGATAGACTTTTGGATCATCCGCCGCATACAGCCGATTTAATTCTTCTGCGGATAGTTTATAGGTTGAGTTGCCATTGAGACTACTAAGAACATAAATTTCTACTGCTGTAACTTTTTTGGTATTTGGAACGCATGTAAGGGTAAGATAGGGAGTAATACCATCATCGGTTTTGCTCAGTTGCGTTGGCGGTATAATATCGGGGAGTTGCAAGTCGCCGAACTCTAAGTTTAGAGGGTTAGCATTTATCTGAATAGGCATCTGGTCGGGGTTAACACCAATGGCATCGCCCTTTTTACGCGCGCTCCAGGTGGTATGAGGATATATTCTGTAAGTTGCTATATCCGGCCCTTCCCGCAAGTTTTCTGTAACAGCGACACTATTTTCCAGACACTGTACAAAGAGTCTTTTGAAAGTCACTTCAGAAGCCAAGCCGATAAGGCTTCCATGTGCAGGGATTAGCTCTCGTCCTGCAAAATACGCTAAAATATATTTTCTGTTATCGAGAACCTGCTTCCTATTGAGTAGAGATTCTTTCTTAGTACAAAATCCATAGTAGGTTTGTTGATCTTGAGTACGGAGTAAATACTCACCAGTTCTTTCAATGTAGTAAATATGATTAGCTTCGCATTTATCTTTTTCAGGGAGCTTAGCAACTGTTTCTACCTTAGAAGGAAATTGACGTAAAACCTCTTTAGGGAAAATTTCTTGGTGCACGGTATTACTTTGTGTTAGAAAAATACACTGCAAGCTATTTTCATCGACGAAAATTTTTCTTTGGAGCCCAGCGGTTATCTGCGGCATTTTCCAGTAAAGTCGCTTTTGTGAAGCGGCTTGAGAGACCAGGTACACTCTTGCTGCCAACTGTTCATCTTTTGCGACATACACAAGCCGATCAGTATCTGTAGAAGGAAAAGTATCTATCCATTTCTGATATTCCTGTTTAGGTAAGAGCGACTCTAATTCACTGGCTCGTTTTACGGGATCATACTCTTTATCTACTTGAATAGATTGCGACCCAATGGTTCTAAAGTCTAATGTGCGCTCTTGTTGCAAAGGAATACGATACTCTATGTCACCCCGATGCAAGGTGACTCCTGAAACAATCGGCTGAGTTTGAAATGTGCCAAAAGTTTCTTCGAAATCCCAATATAAAGCGGCATTTTCTGGAGGGGCATCCATTTCAACAAAACAAAATGCTGCGGCTTCATTTGTTTTTGAATTTTGTTGAGGGCCATAAACCGGAAATATTTTTCTGTCGCTAATTGTCAAAGCATGGTTTGTAGTATTTTCTTTTAGTAAGCAAGTCTTGCTATTTGTATTACTCATGAAGGTTCGGGTTATTTCTTTGGTAGTTGGCATTGCTTGAAGATCTGCTGCACTTTGAATAGGTTCTTTTTTTTGAGTGCATAATACAAAGTAGCGATGAGCTGCGGGGGAATGTGCGGCCATAATAGTTTACCTCTCTAAAATTTAATTGTGGGTGTGTCCCTGTGGAAGAGATCTTGTCCTTAAGTGCGTTTACCTTCATACGCTATCATTTTTATTACAGCAGTCATGCTAGCACAAATTTCTAGGCTCAGGAAGCGATCTTCTGGATTACTTCTAATTATTCAATTGGTTATAAAAAAAATATGTCTATAAATAATTTTGTTGCCAGAAGAGAAAAATGCCCTTGTATTTAGGTGGAGGAATCTGTACAATGGGCCACTTTCGTTATTGCAGGCCTTTTCTAGGCGGCAAAAACGTTACCTTGCCTTAAAACACGGTGTTTTAAGGCTGTAAGCCCCACAACGGGGGCGCAACCATAAGGGGAATGCTTTTATGCGACATTATGAAATTGTTTTTTTAGTCAATCCTAACCAGAGCGAGCAAGTTCCGGGGATGATCGAACGTTACCGCGGTGTAATTACCCGTGATGGTGGCGCGGTACATCGCTTGGAAGATTGGGGTCGACGTCAGTTAGCCTATCAAATCAACAAAGTGCACAAAGCACATTATGTGTTAATGAACATAGAATGTACAGATGTAGCTTTGGAAGAATTAACCCATACTTTCCGTTTTAACGACGCTATTTTGCGTAATCTCGTTATACGTAAAGACAAAGCCATCACGGAACCTTCCGTTATGATGGGGGGTGAATCTCACGCGACTTCCGCACCCATGCCTGAACTAGACGAAAACGTATAGGAGCACCACCATGAGAAGAATTCAAAAATCTGCTGTCAGCGCTATTGATTACAAAGAGCTGCACGTGTTACGTCGCTATATTACTGAAACAGGTAAAATAGTGCCTAGCCGCATTACCGGTGCCTCCGCTAAATTTCAACGCAAATTAGCGTTGGCAATTAAGCGCGCGCGTTTCTTGGCGTTAATGCCTTATACCGATCAACACGAATAACAGAGGTGCACAATGGAAATCATTCTGCTTGAAAAAGTACATAAATTAGGTAATCTGGGCGATAAGGTTAAGGTGCGTAGAGGTTACGGCCGTAATTTCTTAATCCCTTATGGCAAAGCGGCTAGAGCAACCGATAAAGCTTTGGCCGACTTTGAACAAAGGCGCGCTGAGTTTGAAGCCGCTGCTGCAAAAACATTGCTTCAGGCTGAAGAGCGTTCTACAGCTTTGGCTGCTTTAGTAGTGACTATCGCTGCTCGTGCCAGTGAAGGTAAGCTGTATGGTTCTTTGACCGAGCGTGATATTGCTCGCGCCATTTCCGATGCGGGTGTAGCGGTTAAGAAACAAGAAGTACATCTAGCTGATGGCGCGCTACGCGCTGTAGGCGAATACGATATTCCTCTGCATTTACATGTAGATGTAATGGCAGCGGTGAAGGTTGTGGTCGTAGAAGAGAAATAATTTATCGTAGGGGCGGACCCCCGTGTCCGCCCTAATAAGACAAACACAAACGTCTTCAAAAAAGGGCAGACACGGGGGTCTGCCCCTACGTTCGCACACTCATCAAAACATCCACAAAGAAGCCCGCATGATCGGCGCGGCCACCATTATATTCAACAGTTGTAAGCCTAACCATACGGGAATAGGACTTAAATCAAAACCGCCAATGGGCGGAATAAAGCGGCGCACTAAATTCAACAATGGCGCGGTTAAGCTGTATAACACATCGCTTAATGCATTAGGCGAGGGATTGACCCAACTCAACACCGCTTGGGCAATGATGGCAAGGCTGTATAGCTGTAAGGTAAATTGCAACAATTGACCACAAGAAAAAATGAATATACTCAACAAGGGCAATGGCTCGTCAATTTTAATCCAGCCGAAAATATATACCTTAGCCATGACCAACAACAAACAGATTAGAAACGCAGCACTGTCGAAGCCTTTCCAAACGCCCAAGATGGTGCGTACAGGTTTTATCACCGGATTCGTAATTTTACCCAACCATTGCGTGATGATATTACGGGGTGTTGCGCCCGAGAGGTGCAAACAGAAACGCAATAAAAATACGGCGATGCACAATGTAAAAACAGACTGACATAAAAAGAGCAGGGCTGCTTGTAGTACCGACATAATAACTCCTATATAGTATCGTAGCGAGTAGACAACACTTTCGCTTGCTTGCAAGCGCTTTCTATAGCGCGTGCAAATAAAGCTTTTAAATCACCTTGTTCAAAAACTTCTAAAGCTTTTTCGGTGGTGCCGCCGGGGGAGGTGACTTGTTTGCGCAATTCAGCAAGAGGGTGTGCTGTTTCTAAAGCCACACGGCTAGCGCCTAACACAGTTTGGATGCTAAAAGTTTTTGCAAGGCTTTCTTCTAGACCTATAGCCTCTGCTGCTTCTTGCATCGCTTCCATCACCAAAAAAATATAAGCGGGGCCGCTACCGGATAAGGCGGTGATGGCATCCAATGTACTTTCTTCATTGCACCAATGCACTATGCCTACGGCACGAAATAAAGATTCTGCCCATTCGCGATCAGCGTGATCTACATTCTTATTAGCGTATAAACCAGTGGCGCCGCAGCCGATCAACGCCGGCGTGTTGGGCATGCTGCGTATCATGGCCAATACATTTGTTTGTAAAAAACGGGCGATAGTGGCTAATTGTATGCCAGCGGCAACGGAAATAATGCAGGGTTTATGCTGCAGGTGATCTTTTAAGATCTCACAAACAGCCGCAACGGCATTGGGTTTCACGGCAAACACAATAATAGCGGCGTTTTTAACGGCTAGAGCAAGGTCGGCTTCATGGCGTATGCCCAATTCAATGGCTAGGGCTTGTGATTTTTCAGGGTTTATATCGTGTGCGGTGATGCAGAGTCCTGGGTAATGAGCACTGATCAAACCGCGTATGAGGGCGGTGGCCATGTGGCCTGTACCGATAAAAGTAATATTCTTATGTTGCATTATAGTCGCTCTCCAAAAATAGCCGTGCCTACGCGCACAATGGTCGCCCCTTCGGCAATGGCCGCTTCACAATCCTGTGACATGCCCATAGACAAAGTGTCTACAGGTAAACCCGCTTGCTGCAAGTCTAGCAGAAGACGTGCTAATTGCCTAAAAGGCTTGCGTTGTTCTTCAAAATTGGCACTGGGTTCGGGTAGGGTCATTAAACCGCGCAAACGCAGGTTGGGCAGGGTCATGACCAATTGGGCTAATTCTAACACTGCGCTGGGAGGAATACCTGCTTTATTAGAACTTTGTTCTAAATTGACTTGTAAACAAACATTCAATGGCGCGGCATCAGGAGGTCTGGCATGGTTTAAGTGCTGTGCAATGACAGCGCTACTGAGAGAGTGCACCCAGGCAAAATGTTCGGCAATGGCGGTGCATTTATTGCTTTGTATAGCGCCTATAAAATGCCATTCTAACTGTGGCAGCATTTCTATTTTGGAAAGGGCTTCTTGCACATAATTTTCTCCAAAAGCATACAAACCTGCCTCCGCCGCTTTTTTTATGTTTTCTATAGATTGCTTTTTACTTACGGCTAAGAGCGTGATAGGCTCTGCTGGTTTCGCAAAATTTTTCTCTGCAGCATGAATGCGTTGTTGTACGATTTTTATATTAGCAGCAATGTCATTCATACCGTATTATCACTATTTTAAGGAGGTACAGTCTATGAATATAAACGAATTATTAGCACTTAGTATAGAGTGCAATGCATCCGATCTACATTTATCTTCGGGCTTAGCGCCATTGTACCGCGTGGATGGTGAACTAAAATTACTAGACCATCCATCGTTAACGGCAGTAGAGCTAAACCGATTATTACAGGATATCATGAATGAAGAACAGCGTACATCTTTTGTCAAAGATTTGGAAATAGATTTTTCGTTTGCCATAGCGGAATTGGCGCGCTTTAGGGTTAATGTGTTTCACCAAGAACGCGGCCCGGCGGCGGTATTTCGGGTTATTCCGACGACTGTCCTGTCGTTGCAACAATTGAACTTACCGACCGTGATGAGCACCTTGGCGGATAAACCCAGTGGCTTGGTGTTAGTGACGGGCCCTACCGGCTCGGGAAAAACAACGACTTTGGCGGCGATTGTTGACCATATTAATGAACATCGGTATGGTCATATTTTAACGATAGAAGATCCGATTGAATTTGTGCATCACAGCAAAAAATCTTTAATCAACCAACGCGAAGTGGGTAGAGATACGCTGGGGTTTAATGAAGCATTGCGTTCTGCTTTACGTGAAGATCCGGATATTATTTTAGTGGGCGAATTGCGTGATTTGGAAACGATGCGTTTAGCCATGACGGCCGCTGAAACGGGCCATTTGGTATTGGCGACCTTGCACAGCAATTCAGCGACTAAAGCAATTACTCGCATCATCGATGTTTTTCCTGCTGCGGAAAAAGCGATGGTGCGTACGATGTTGTCGGAATCTTTAAATGCGGTGATAGCACAGAGTTTATTAAAAAAAGAAGGAGGGGGTCGCGTGGCGGCATTGGAAATCATGCTGTGCAATGCAGCGTTAAAACATATGATCCGCGAAGATAAAATCGCACAGATGGTGTCAGTATTGCAAACTGGGCGTGAAGAGGGAATGTTTACCTTAGATCAACATCTAGCCGAGTTGGTTAAAAACCAAGTAGTGGCGGTAGAAACTGCGCGCGGTTATGCAGTGGATAAGAGTAAGTTTGTGTAGAGGTGATTTATCTTGAATCGCAGATCTAATGGGGTGGCGCGTAGGGGGGGGCGTGAGCCACGCGGGCAGGGATTGCTCATGATGGTTAAAAAAGGCTCTATGTGATGGTTTAAAAGAAAAAGAAAGCAAAACAATGGAAAAAAGGGTAAAAAGAGAGAGG
>VFJT01000011.1 GCA_009885935.1 Gammaproteobacteria bacterium | reverse complement strand
CGCCATCCTTGACCACCCATAATCTCCCTGACTATAGGCCATTCGTATCCTGGCAAACCGGACATCTGTACTTTGCGCAAAACCGGACATTTCTACTTTGGGTTGACATGGCTTAGTTAAAAAGGGTTGATGCTAGGATTAGCTAAGGTGTCTATATAATATTATATTTATATTATAGTATTTATTGTTATTATTACACCCCCCTATTTTGCTTTTAACCCCGTTTTTTCTATATTTACCAACGGGTTAACTTGTATCACTATTGCTTACTATCTTGTGGATAAGCTTTTTAAGAGAGGGAATACTTTTTTATTATAGTTTTATTATTATACAGGCATTATCTTACACACAGTTTTAGGGCGAGTTATCTTTGGGTTATAAGCAGCTTGTTATTCGTAAATATTTTCTTCTTTTGTTTTGTATCTTACCAAAAACTGTGGATAACTTTATAAAAGCTGTATAGACTCAGCATCCCCAAGAAGAAAAATATTTGTAGTCAGCGTTTTAGAGGACAGCATGTCAGAACAAATCAATCAACAGCCCACCATGCTCGCTTTTTGGCAAGAGTGCCTTGCCGCATTGCGCAATGATCTCTCAAATCATCAATACAATACCTGGATCTCCCCTTTACAAGCAGCTAGTAATAATATGGGTGAACTGTTCTTATTTGCACCGAATCCTTTTGTTGCTTCGTGGGTAGAGAAACATTTTAAGGAAAAAATAGAAACTATTTTTTTTGAAATGAATAAAGACGCGCATTTTTGCGATAACAATGAATTTACAATCACTGTAACGGTAGGTCAGAAAGATAAAACAGCGCAGATGACAGGGGTTTCTACACGCTACCCTATTCAAAATGCAAACAACGACAATGTGGCAACGACGTTAAGGGAAAAAGAGCCTTTTCAGACCAATCTTAATCCGCGCTTTACTTTTGAAACTTTCGTTGAAGGTAAATCGAACCAGATAGCCTTGGCGGCGTCTAAGCAAGTTAGCCTAGAGCCTGGTGGCTCGAATAACCCCTTATTGATTTACGGTGGCGTGGGTTTGGGTAAAACACACTTAATGCATGCGGTGGGCAATGCCCTGCTCTGCCAAAATCCAGAGGCTAAAGTATTGTACTTGCATTCGGAACGGTTTGTGGCGGAAATGGTTAAAGCTATACAAAGCAATAAAATGGAAGATTTTAAACATCGTTATAGGCAATTAAATGCCCTGTTGATCGATGATATTCAGTTTTTTGCCGGTAAAGGTCGCTCACAAGAAGAATTTTTCCACACTTTTAATGCTTTGCTGGAGAGCCAGCAGCAAATTATTTTAACCTGTGACCGTTATCCTAAAGAAATTGAAGGTTTGGAAGAAAGATTGAAGTCTAGATTCGGCTGGGGATTAACCGTCGCTGTGGAGCCCCCAGAGTTAGAAACCCGCGTGGCTATTTTGATGAATAAGGCTGAAGTTTTTCATATCCCCTTGGAATATGATGTGGCTTTCTTTATAGCGAAGAAAATCCGCTCTAACGTTCGGGAACTTGAGGGCGCTTTAAAACGCGTGATTGCCAGTGCTAATTTTACGGGAAAACCTATTTCCATAGACATGGTGAAAGAATCCTTGCGCGATCTATTGTCATTACAAGATAAGCTGGTAACCATAGAAAATATTATTAAAACGGTGTCGGAATACTATAAAATTAAGGTCGCCGATCTTTTATCCAAGCGACGGACACGATCAATCGCTAGACCCAGACAATTGGGGATGTGTCTAGCCAAAGAATTAACCAATCACAGCTTACCAGAAATCGGCGATGCTTTTGGTGGTCGTGATCATACTACCGTTTTGCATGCACACAAAACCATAAGGGGAATGCTGGAAACTGATGTGACTATTGCTGAGGATTATAAAAATTTAATCCGCGTCTTATCAACGTAGTGGGAGTAAAGTATGCGTAAACTGCAGATAGTTAGGGAAGAATTGCTAAAGCCATTGCAGCAATGTTTAAATATTGCTGAAAAAAAAAGCACTTTACCTATTTTGTCCTACGTTTTATTGGAATTTTCAGAGAATACGCTTTCTATTGTTGCTACTGATACAGAAATTCAACTCACCATAGTGGCTTCATTGCAACATAAAAATCCAACTTGTACGATTACACTGCCTGGTTATAAATTATTAGAGATCTGCAAAGGCTTATCAGAAGGAACTTTATTGTCTATTGCTGTAGAGGCTGAAAAAGCGGTGGTGCTGGCTGGCAAAAATCGCTTTACCTTATTGTCAATGCCCGCAAAAGATTATCCTTTATTTAGTGATACGGTCCCCAGTGTAGAATGTAAAATAACGAAGGAAGATCTTTATTATCTTTTATCCAAAACTATTTTTGCAATGGCAGCACAAGATGTGCGCCATTATTTAAACGGAGTATTGTTTAATATAGAGAAAGATAGTTTAGAAGTGGTGACTACCGATAGCCATCGTTTGGCCCTAGCAGAAAGAAAATTATTGGCAGGTGCAGGGCAAAGTGCACGCGCATTGGTTCCTAAAAATTGTATCAGCGAAATTTTGCGTGTCATAAGCCATTATGCAGGGGAGTGGCTGATTAGCTTTAATGAGCAACAAATCACTTTTGCTTGCCAGGAGCTGACTTTGGTTTCTAAACTCATCAACGAACAATTTATTGATTTTAAAAAATTAATTCCACGACCTGGGGATAAGATCTTAAGCGTTTCTTGTCAAGAATTAAAGCAATCTTTAACGTTAGCGGCGATATTAACGAATGAGAAATCGCGTGGCGTGCGCCTGGACCTCTCGCACAACCAGTTGAAAGTAACCGCTAATAATCCTGAGTATGAGGCTGCTGAAACCGAGATAGAAGTTAATTTTCCATTTGATCCTTTTTCAGTCTCGTTTAATGTGGCTTATTTATTGGATATTATTGCTGTTACGGATCAAAAAAACCTGTCTTTTTCTTTCTCTGATACGAATGGGGTAGTTTTGGTGCAACCTGAAGGCGTTAGTGATTGTCTTTTTGTGGTGATGCCATTGTTGATTTAAGCGTGTTCCACGTGGAACATTTTTAAAAGCTAGAGGTTAATAGTCCAAAGCTATCGCTGCCGTTGTGGCAAACACGCCGTGTACTCTGCAACGATGGTTTTGAACTTAAATTCGGCGCTTTGCTAGGTAAAAGGGCATGCACGGGGGCCTGCCCCTACGAACAGTCCTACGATTTTTTAGATGCACGCAGTATAACTAGATATGGGTTTGCTGGATACAAAGCGCGGTAGTGATGACTGTGTGACCCGTGACAGGGGCCCCCGACGGCGCAGGCACGAGTACGGCGGGGAGGTCGCGGGTCAGGACCCGGCCAGCTAGAGACGATAATAGTCACCCCTGGGTTTAGAGAAGATAGAATGTTCCACGTGGAACATGAAAAGGTTGGTGCAATGGCTATAAAAACACTGTCTATTTATACATTCCGTAACCTGACCGAGGTACATCTGACTTTATCGCCCTTTTTTAATCTGATTGCCGGTGAAAATGGCGCAGGAAAATCTTCTATTTTAGAAGCTGTTTATTTTTTATCTCATGGACGCTCTTTTAGAGGCCATGTTTTAGAGCCTTTAATACAAATTAACCAACAAAAAACCATCTTACAAGCACTGATTACCACAGCAACACAAAATGAAGTTTCTTTGGGGGTGATGAAATCCTTGGTAGAAGAGGGACAAATTAAAATTGGAGGCGAAGTCTGCCGTAGTGCTGTGGAATTGGCGGCGTTATTACCCGTGCAATTACTCAATGCCGATAGTTTTGACCTGTTAAATGGCGGGCCCGCGTTTCGCCGCCAGTGGATGGACTGGGGCTTGTTCCACGTGGAACACTCTTATGGCGAACTATGGCGCCAGTATAACTATGTTCTAAAACAGCGCAATGCAGCCCTTAAAAAGGAGGGTAGTGCTGCGGTGCGTTGTTGGGATGAAGAGTTGGCGCAAATGGGGGAAAAAATGGTATTACAGCGGGCCTATTATATAGAGCAAATTATGCCGCTTTGTAATGGCATTTTTAGCCGTTTTTGTGATTTTTCCTTTTATTTTCAATATGAAAGGGGCTGGAATGCGGATATTTCTTTATTAGATGCTTTACAAAGTGGCTGGTCTAGAGATCTGCATCTGGGTTACACTAGTGCTGGGCCACATCGCGCCGATTTGAAGTTAAGCATAGCGGGCAAAGCCGTGCAGGCCATTTTATCTCGTGGTCAGCAGAAGTGGTTGATTTATAGTCTAAAATTAGCCCAGGGCCTCTTATTAAAGCAGCAAGCTGGTAAAAGCTGCGTCTATCTATTAGATGATGTTCCAGCCGAATGGGATGAGCAGCGACAAAAGACAGTGATTGCCGTTTTACGGGATATGGCGTCGCAGGTGTTGATTACGGGTATCGATTTATCCTATTTGTATGAATTAACAGCAGATTCGCCTACAAAGATGTTCCACGTGGAACAAGGGGTGGTGAGAGAGGAGTGTATTGCCGTAGAGGCTGCAGAATTCTCGTAGGGGCGACCCCCTGTGGTCGCCCATCTAGGGCAGGCACGGGGGCCTGCCCCTACGAACAGCCCTACGATTTTTTTAGATGCACGCAAGCACGAGTACGGCGGGGAAGCGCGAGTCAGGACCCGGCCAGCGGTGAGTTATAATGGCTGAGCCAATGAACCATATTTAATTAAGGAGCTTTCATGTCTATCAATTTTAACAATAAAACTGTTTTTATCAGCGGTGCATCCAGCGGTATAGGCTTGGCTTGCGCGCATTTATTTGCTAAAGCTGGGGCTAGACTCATTTTGTTGGCTAGACGTGAGGATAAATTGCTCAATTTAGCTACGCAACTGAAATCGGAATACAATGCACAGAGCTTAATTTTTGCGGTAGATATTTGCAAGCACAGTGCAGTAGAAAAAATCTGTGCTGGTCTAACAGCGCCGTGGTCTGAGATCGATGTGTTAATCAATAATGCTGGTTTAGCACTAGGCAAGGATAAAGTGCAAGCTGCGGTATTAGAGGATTGGGAAAAAATGATCGATACCAATATCAAAGGATTGCTTTATCTTACTCACGCCTTGCTACCCAATATGCTGAAACGCAATCAGGGACATATTATTAATTTAGGATCTATTTCCGGGCGGCAAGTTTATATTGGCGGTGCCGTCTATTGTGCCACTAAGCATGCGGTTAAAGCTTTCAGCGATGCCTTGCGCTTGGATCTGAGTGGCAACGCCATCCGTGTTTCTTGCATAGAGCCCGGTATGGTGGAAACAGAGTTTAGCCAGGTGCGTTTTAAGGGCGACACTACCCGTAGCAAGCAAGAATATAGTGGCATACAAGCCTTAACGCCCGTAGATATTGCGGATGCTATTTTTTATTGTGCATCAAGGCCCGCCCATGTTAATATTCAAGACATACTCATAACGCCCACCGCACAAGCTTCGGCTTCGCTGGTGCATAGAGAATCCAAGGAATAAACAACACATGATAAAAGGACCGATACTTGCCGCTTGTTTCTTTTTCTTCTTCTGTTTAGCGGCGTGCACGCCACAGTCTAGCGTGGTGCCTGCAGCACAGCACGAGGCGGCAGTGACTACGGCAGAAACAAATTATTATCCTGGCTTTTTTGATCGCATCGTAGTCTATGGGCCGTTGCAAATAGTGGTAGCCAACGATCCTACGATTAAAATGTATAGAGTGCAAAGCGCGCAATCTCTGCCCCTGTCTACTATGGCCACTTTTTACGTGACTAATCGTGTGCTCTACATACACGCCGTCAACCCACCAAAACAATTTACTCCCTATACCGTGGTGTCTTGTTTGAATATAGCCGTGCCGCAGCTAAATGGGGTAGCGGCACACAATGGTGGTAAAATATTTATTGATAATCTAGATACATCACATTTCCTTGTTAAAGCCGATGGCCAAGGATTTATAGAATTAAATGGTCGTGCCACACGCTTAGATGCCACCTTATTAGATAAAACGCGTTTAGACGCGCGACACTTGCAAGTGCGTACTCTATTTGTGAATACCTCGGGCACGGCGCAAGCCGATGTGCAAAACGTGGATGGTTTAAGCGTATTAAGCACAGGTAAAAGCGATGTGTATTTTTATACTGATCCTGCAGGAACGGCGGACTATGAGCGACAAAGCGGTTCTACCTTACGCATGGCGGGAATTATTCCGCCCATCGTTGAAGATCGGAATATCAAATAATCTATGTCTAGTTCCTTGCTTGAATTATTAAATAGCGAGCAGGTTGCTGCGGTTACGGCAGCCCCCGGGCATTTATTGATTTTGGCTGGGGCCGGTAGCGGTAAGACGCGCGTGTTAACGCATCGTATTGCTTGGTTGTTGACAATGGGGCATGCGCACGCTAATGGTATTTTAGCCGTGACTTTTACCAACAAAGCAGCGCAAGAAATGCGTCATCGCTTGCAACAAGTAGCACCCTACGATGTGCGTCATTTATGGATCGGCACTTTTCACAGCATTGCCCATAGGTTATTACGCTTACACTGGCAGGCAGCGGGGCTTTCCGAAAATTTTCAGATCATAGACAGCGACGATCAATATCGCTTGGTGCGTCGCGTTTTAGCGCAGTTAAACTTAGATGAAAAACATTGGCCACCGCGACAAGCACAATGGTTTATTAATTCACAAAAAGAATTGGGTTTACGCGCGGCGCAGGTGGATGATGAACATGATGCCTTTAGGCGCACACAAATTCGCATTTATAGTGCCTATGAAGAATTGTGTACTGCTACCAATTCAGTTGATTTTGCTGAGCTGTTATTACGAGTGCATGAGTTATGGCGCAATTCACCGGACATTCTCTCCCATTACCAAGCGCGGTTTAGCCACATCTTGGTGGATGAATTTCAAGATACCAATGCCATGCAATATGCCTGGATCCGACAATTGGCCGGGGCCAATACCGACGTGATGGTGGTGGGGGATGACGATCAAGCCATTTACGGTTGGCGCGGCGCGCTGGCCGAAAACTTAGCGCAGTTTCTAAAAGATTATTCTAATGTGACCACCATTTGTTTAGAGCAAAATTATCGTTCTACCCAAACCATTTTGCATGCGGCCAATGCTGTTATCGCCAAAAACAACGATCGCTTAGGCAAAGAACTGTGGACTGAAGGAGTAGAGGGTGAACCCATCAGCCTCTATGAGGCTTTTGATGAACACGATGAAGCGCGCTTTATACGCAGTTGTATTCAAACAGCCTACTCACAAGGAGTGGCGTATAGCACTATGGCGATCTTGTATCGGTCGAATGCGCAATCGCGCGTTTTAGAAGAAATTTTATTAGAAGGAAATATTCAATACCGTATTTATGGCGGCTTACGCTTTTTTGACAGAGCGGAAATTAGAGATGCTTTAGCCTATTTGCGATTGGTTTATAATGCCGATGACGATACCGCCTTTGAGCGTATAGTCAATCAACCGCCGCGCGGCATAGGCGATAAAACGATGCAACAGTTGCGCGATGAAGCCAGGGGCAATACTTTATCCTTATGGCAAGCGGCACGTAAATTAATAGCAGAAGGGGCTTTTACCAGCCGCGCGGCTACGGCGATCAACGGCTTTATAGAATTGATCGTTGCGCTAGAGCCTATCGTACAGCAAACACAAATAGACAGTATGTTAGAGCAAATTCTGGAACGCAGTGAATT
>VFJT01000064.1 GCA_009885935.1 Gammaproteobacteria bacterium | reverse complement strand
ATAAGGCGGTGATGCAATATGCCAAACCTGGATTGCATGAATATCAGGTTGAAGCGCATTTTAATTACCATTGCGGCCTAGAAAATTGCCGCTTACAGGCGTATTCGCCCATAGTGGCGGGTGGTGCTAATGCCTGCATTTTGCATTATATAGAAAATACAGCACCGTTACGGGATGGCGATTTATTGTTGATCGATGCGGGGGGTGAATATAACTATTATGCCTCCGATATAACGCGTACATTCCCATTGAATGGCCGCTTTAGCGAAGCACAACGACAAATTTATGAGTTGGTTTTACTAGCGCAATTAGCGGGTATAGCGGCAGTAAAACCGGGCGCTGCTTGGAATGAAGTGCAACGCGTGATGTTACATATACTCACTACGGGTTTGGTCAAATTAGGTTTGCTGAAAGGCGAAGTAGCTACGTTGATCGAGGAAAAAGCATTTTTACAATTTTATATGCATGGTTCAGGCCACTTTTTAGGATTAGATGTGCACGATGCAGGTGCTTATAAGGTCGCGGGTGAATGGCGACTGTTTGAACCAGGCATGACCCTAACAGTAGAACCCGGTCTTTATATAGACGCCAACGATACGACGGTAGATAAAAAGTGGCGCGGCATAGGCGTGCGTATTGAAGACGATGTTGTTGTTACTAAACAAGGGTGTGACATTTTAAGCGAAGGTTTAATTAAAACCGTAGCCGATATAGAGGCATGGATGGCAAGATGAGCGATGAAAGCTATGACATTGTCATTGTAGGCGGCGGCCTAGTAGGCAATAGCTTAGCTTTGGCTCTAGCAGAATCGTCTTTACGCATAGCGGTTATTGAAGCTATAGATTACGAACAAAAAACAGATAGTGCAGACGATAATCGTGCTATAGGATTATCTTATACTTCACAACGTATTCTGCAAAAACTAGGCGTGTGGCCGAAAATAGAAACTAAGGCGCATTCTATAGACAGTGTACACATTTCACTGCAAGGTCGTTTTGGGGTGGCCACTATTTCAGCGGCAGAGCAGGGCTTAGCATCTCTGGGCTGTAATATCGACATTCACTATTTACAAAAAATATTAGCGGACAGTGTGCGTTTAGAGGCGCATTTAGTTTTGTACGCGCCTTATCGAGTCAGCGCTTGTCAACGTGTTGAGGGCCAATGGCAATTAACTTTGACCAATGGGCCCATAGAAAAAAACCTTAAAGCACGTTTAGTGGTTGCTGCAGACGGCAGCGATTCTGAATTAAGATGTACTATGGGCATTACCGCGCAAGTATGGGATTATCAACAAAGCGCTTTAGTGTCACGCTTAACTTTCAGTAAACCTTTAAATAACCGCTCTTATGAGCGCTTTACGCCTTTGGGGTTGATGGCCATATTGCCCGCAGGAGAACGTGAGGCGACTTTTATTTGGAGCACGACACACGACAAGGCAGCTTATTGGCAAACCGCAGATGAAAAAACACGGTTGCAGCAGTTGCAAAATGTATGGGGCTATAGATTAGGGCGTTTGCACAGTATATCGCCCGCTATTCATTATCCCTTGCGGCGCATAGAAGCCAATGAATTATATAGAGACGGTTTTGTTTTAATAGGCAATGCCGCACAGACCCTGCATCCTGTCGCAGCCCAAGGTTTTAATTTAGGTTTGCGCAGTGCCATGATGTTGGCCGAAGTATTGCAATCGGCGCAAAAAATAGGCCGTGATTATGCAGAGGCCGCTATTTTAGCTGAGTATGTCAATAAACAAGCGGCGGATAGAAAACAGATCGCGCATTTTACCCATTTTCTAGTCAGCCGTTTTTCTAGAGACAAGGAATTTGTCAAACAGTGGCAACCTTTGGCCCTGTGTGGTTTAGAATGGATTCCAGGCGCTAAATCTTTATTGGCGCGTTTAGGCTTAGGGGGCGCGCAGAAAGCATTATGGGTTTAATGAAAGAACATTACGATATTATCATCGTCGGTGGCGGTATAGTCGGTTTGACTGTAGCTTTATTGCTGGCGCAAAGCGATAAACGCATTGCGCTATTGGATAAGAAAGGGTGTATAGAGTCGTTTAATCGTGAACAATACGATGTGCGCGTCAGTGCAGTGACACCCGCTTCGGTTAAGTTGTTTGAACAGTTATCCGTTTGGGATAATATGGTGGCTTTACGAGTCAGCCCTTTCACACACATGCATGTTTGGGATGGTGACGGTCAAGGTAAAATCCAATTTAACGCCGCCTCAATGGGCGTGAATGAGCTGGGTTATATAGTAGAAAATAACGTGATGCTACAAGTATTGTGGCAACGTGTACTTGCTGCGGCGAACATTGAACTATTAAACGATATTGATTTAGACTATTTACAACGTCATGAACATAATTCGAATATTGAATTGCATGGCGGCGATACCGTTTTAAGCGCACCGTTGATTATAGGCGCCGATGGTGCGCAATCGTGGTTGCGAGAAGCAGCGCACATAGGGATTACCGAGCGCGATTACCAACATCATGCTTTGGTGTGTACGGTTAAAACCGAAAAAGCACACGATAAAACGGCACGACAGCGTTTTATGCCAGAAGGACCATTGGCTTTTTTGCCTTTAGGATCTGCGCATGAATCTTCTATCGTTTGGTCTAGTGCACCTACGCACATTGATACTCTGATGCAATTGTCTAATGACGATTTTGGCATAGCATTAACGGAAGCGTTTCAATCCCAATTAGGTGCGGTCATAGAAGTAGGTCCGCGCGCAACTTTTCCTTTGGTCATGCGCCATGCTAAACACTATGTACAATCTGGTTTGGCCTTAGTGGGCGATGCTGCACACACGGTACATCCTCTAGCAGGGCAGGGCTTAAACTTAGGCTTAGCTGATGCGGCCTTATTAGCAGAATTAGTGTTGCAAGACTATGCGCATAAAAATGAACGTGTAAAATACAGTACTTTAAGGCGTTATGAACGTGCGCGCAAGGCCGACAATGCAACCATGTTAGCGGCCATGGATGGGTTTAGGCACTTGTTTGGCAATGACATTCCTATCGTAAAATGGTTACGCCATCGCGGTTTGAATCTAACGGATCGCCTGGATTTTATCAAAAGTTTGATTTTGCAAAAAGCGATGGGGGTTTGATGGCAAGCATTAGCTAGCTCAATCCTTCCTGTATGTCATTGATACTATTAAACCTCAGATGTAATTTACGCTATTTCATGTGTATTATCTGCCTATTTAATATTCCCTTAATATTAAAATGATAAAATAGGTAGATATTTCATTGATTCACTAAGAACTAATATTACAAAGAGACTATATTATATGGCGAAGGTAAGAGCAACAAAAGAATATACAACGAGAAAATGGGAAAAGTTTGAAGGCAAGCTTGAAGATAAGGTAGCGCATACGGAAAATTCTGTTAAAGGAGAACAAATAGATCCTAGTGCTAGGCCGTCATTTCGATATTTTATGGCGGGCGAGATTCCTCCCAATAAAAAAGAGGAATGTAAGGAGCCACTATTACTCGCTGCGCTACAACAAGGGGATTGGGCAGCTAACATATTTGAGGATGAAGAAGTTGAACAGATTGCGTTACTGTGTTTTAAAGAAGGCAAGATTACACGCCAACAATTCATTACCCTATTAGAGAGACAGCAGCAACAACTAGATTTTCCTGATAGAGCGATAAAGACATATAGGCTGCTAGATGATAATGGGCATTATACAGAGTATGCTAATCAAAAATTTCTGCCGCTTTTAGGAAAGGCTCTGTCAGAACGGGTTGAAACTATATTTGATGAGGATCGAAAGGAATATCTACGTTTTCTGATAGCGACCTTACCGAGTTCAGAGCAGATTGTTTATAGATTACAAGTGGAATTTAAAGATTTCTTCCGTCGGAAGCCACCTTCTGCAGCGTCTGAAGAAGGCGCTATAAGAGGAAATCTTTTAGATGCTATGCTCCGAGTTAACGAGGCGCTATTAGAAAGGGAAGGAAAGGGAAGGAAGGAAGAAAATGAATTTTTCCTGACATCTATGTCTGCTGGTGTGGAAGATGCGGTAGGCATAGCTTGTTACGGTGTAAAAAGATATGTAGTTCCTATCCATCGTATTAAGCCGATTAATACGAGGGAAATAGAAGAGGGCGTTCGTAACGACTTTAGACCTACTAGTATCGTTCGCAGGAATGATCCACCGATTGAAAATATTCATGCTGATCCGAAACCGCAACGTACTGCAGCAACAAAACATGATCGATATCATGCTGGCGTTATGTCCAGAATCCCACCACAATATAGACAAGCTTTCTTATATATAGTGGATTTTGTTAGGGAACGCCTTATTTCCATGTCTGAAAGAGAAAAGATAGGAAAAGTAAATACAGTCAGTACTTTGATGACACATGAAATATGGTTATTTATTGATTCTGAATTTTCGGCTAAAGAAAGCACAATGAATTTTTTTAAAAAGCAAGCTTCTCATGCAACGAAAACAGCCGGATTTTGTCGCCTTTTAGGTGACTCAGTTATAAGTGACGATGAGGACATCTTTCACAATCATAGCGATTTTATAAATAGAGATAGTGATATTACGGTGTTCTCTATGTTGGTCATGGTTGATATGATAAATAATCCAGAGAATTGGAGTAAAAAATTTAATATAGAGCCAGCTCATTTAACAGATAAAATAAAAGAGCACTATGATTTTATTCGTCAACTGGCAGTATATGATGAGAATTTTTTACAAGATGTTCCAGAATTACAAGCGCTGAAACTTCGTCTACTGCAAGAAATAGGTAGTTTTAAAGATAAGGGACAAGAACTCTCTAACTTTTTTAAAGAGATAGAAACGTATTGTGCAGAGCAGGGAGGAGTTGATGAGGTTTGTCAATTTGCGCGTGCGACACGAAAAAGAGCAATGGAAGCACCTTTCAATAGGTTGATACTTAACCAAGTAGGCTTAGAAATATTACCACAACATCAGGCAGAGTTTGATAATATTAAGAGAAGGGCTACGTCTGAGCGATCTGCTTGGTGCGTTTTAATATAGTTGTTCGAGGTGATGCATTCAACTTTTTAACCCCCATTTAAAAGCACATCTCTTCTTTTAGTAGCCATTTTGTTATAAGGAAAAACCAACAACACGGATAAGCCTCCCAAAAGGGTTAGCACGATTGCCAGGGGCATATTAGAAGTAACGGGTTGCAGTAAGGCCACTGTACCGACCAATGTGGCCAGTAAAAATTCGGATGCACCTAACAATGCCGCAGCGGTACCGGCAATGTCTGGAAAGGGTTCTAGCGCGCCGCCAGCCCCTGCGCCCATCATAAAAGCACCGCCTATGCCGGCTATTGCGGTGGGAATGATAAAGCTCCATAAGCTAGTGCCTATCAATACAGTCCATAGCAACATGATGACGCCACTTAGAAACAATAACACACCGCCTACTAAGGCAACTTTGTTGATACCCAATGTTAAACTGAGTTTTCCTGCAGCTATACTGCCTATAAAAAACATAATGCCAATAATTGCGAAATAATAACCAAAGTGAGTTTCAGACACGTGCAGTATGTTGATTAAAATGTAGGGTGAGACTGAAAAGAAAGTAAAGAAAGAAGCCAAGGCACTGGCGGCAATAAAATTAAAGGTGAAAAATTGTCTGTTCTTGATAATGCGCAGGTAGTCTTTAAAACTGCCGCTTAATGACATGTTCTTATTCTTTTCTTTGATGCTTTCGGATAAGAGCAAAGCGATGGTGATAAAAATGGCGACGCCTAGGACCGCCAAAAAGAGAAAAGGAGCGCGCCAACCAAATGAAACATCTAAGTAAGCACCGACTAGAGGGGCTAATAGGGGGGAAATGGCAATAGCACCATTTAAATAACTGTAGATTTGTGCCGATTCGTTGCCTTCGGATAAATCACGCACGATGGCAAAGGCGCAGACCATCATACCGCAAGCGCCAAAGCCTTGTAAGATACGTGCAAAGATCAAGACGTCTATGGATTCTGTTAAAACTGCGGCGATGGATCCTACGGTATACAATGCAATGCTGAGTAAAACGATGCTTTTACGGCCAAAGCGATCGGATAAAGGTCCAACAATGAGTTGTCCTATGCCCACGGCCAGCATGAATAGGCTTAAGGTGAGCTGCACTAATCCCGGTGTAGTGTGAAATAGGGTCGTGAGTTTGGGTACCTCGGGAATAAAAATATCCTGCCCTACGGCGAAGCTAAAGACTAAAGGAGCTAGTAAGAATACAAGTTTTAAGGGGGTATATTTCACAGAGCAGCTTTCTCATGAAGGTCCAGGGGCCATTATCATAGCAATAATTTTCTAGAAATACAATATAAGTCATTGATCTCTACACAAACCACAAGGTTACT
>VFJT01000090.1 GCA_009885935.1 Gammaproteobacteria bacterium | reverse complement strand
TACAGCAACCACACAAGGGCTCACGCAAATCTGCTCACAAACCCGCTACAGACCATCCTTGGAAAAAAGGATATAGCCAGAGTCAGGCCGCCTAAAATAATCTTTACAGGCTGATAATCTATTAGCGGTGACCGGCCTCGCACCAACCACTTAACCACGTCGCCTGTAAAACAATCTGAGCCAATAATGCCCTGGATACTAAACACTGTGTCAGGAAGGTTATGGGTCGTCAAGGACTCGCTACGCTCGCCTATCGGTGGCTACGCCATCCTTGACCACCCATAATCTCCCTGACTATAGGCCATTCGTATCCTGGCAAACCGGACATCTGTACTTTGCGCAAAACCGGACATTTCTACTTTGGGTTGACAAGTGCTGGGATGGGGCATTCTTATATTTAGAGGAAATGGCTATATCTGACAGTTAGTACCCCAAAATGGTATTTTAGCACTAAATGCGTGTTTAAAGCTATTATAGTTTAATTTTTGAGCAAATTGGTGGGCTAAAACCTTCTTTTAACAAACAGTTGCCTCTTAATAGAGCGCTACATTCACAACCACTTGTATTCCCTTAAAATTTATTGTAAACTTATATGTAAGGTTTTAGCCTTTAATTTTTATACGAGGTTTTTATGCACCATAAACTCTCAAAATCACCGATCAGCTATGTTCTAGCCCAGGTGCAGTTCCCTATTATCCAAAGTATTGCTGACTTTATCCCCAGACTGCAAAATAGCATTCGAGAATTTTTTCCTCATTTTCAGCCCATCACCCATCATCAAATCATTTTATTGGGTGATGGACAGCAATCTATTGTACTCTTGAAACAGTGGCATTTTATGGATAAAGAAAAAAAAACAGGGATTTTGATCGATCAGCAAAATTTAACCATTCACACTAGTCATTATGAACAGTTTCAACCATTATTAACTCGTTTTGAAACAGTATTAAATCACTGCTGTGAAATTTTGGAATTAACAATATTTACACGTTTAGGCCTACGCTATATTAATTTCATTGAAAATGGAGTGCAAAATGTTTCACAGAAATTACAAGGATTTCAATTAGAAGGTGCGGAATTCAAAGATAATCAGCTGATAAAGAAAGTAGAAACTATACAACACTGCAAAAAAGGAATAATGCGAATACAAGCAACTCATCTAGCCGATAAGCAAGCCATTGAAGGAGCCAAAAATATTTTTGTTCCTCTCGATTTAGGGAACCTAGCAAGTTTGCTCTCATATGAAAATTATCGAGAACCTAAACAAGCCTATTTGTTGTTAGATTTTGATCATTACAATACAGAGCAAGGCGATTTTGATATAGCCGAAATATTAAATTATTTTAATTTTTCACAGGAATTAATTTATCAAGGGTTCCGTCAAGCGGTTGGGTTAGAAAATTTAAAAATTTGGGGTGAGCTATCATGAGCAATTTAGCTTCAAGTTTAAATTATACCAGCAATCAAGTTATGTCCTCGATAAACTTTATTGTAGAGTCTATTTCTCCATCCCTTGATGGCGTTCGTCGCACAGGGGGATATAACGTAATTTATCTCTCCGATAAAAAAATCCTCACTGAAATAAAATCTGTTCCTGAGCAATTAGCTCATATTCAAAAATTTCTAGGGCTTAATGTGTTGGCTTTAGCCAGCATCTTACAGGTTAGCCGCCCTACTATTTATGAATGGTTAGATTCCAAGGAAAGTACTATTCGCAAAAAAAATCAAGAGCGCTTATATTCAATATATAAGATTAGTAAAAAATGGGCGCGTAAAAACCTGGGTTTGATTAACAGCTACCTGCATAAACCTATAGGCTCTGCTCAATCGTCTTTATTTTCTTTGTTAAAGTCGAATGAACTGAATGTTTCTGAAATAGATCAGTGCTTAGTTGAAATTGAAAAATTCATTATAAAAAAGCGAAAAAAAGATAAAGCGCACAATGATTTGTTACTAAACCATGGCTTTGAACCTGTTAGCCAAGAACACATTGATGATAACTTAGATGATTTATTTTTTCGGGATTAATGATGCAAAAAAAAGTAGAACCGATAGAAACCATCGATAGTCAAAAAATAAAAGCAAACCGATGGAAACAGGGCGCTCTTCTTTTTACTGAAGGAAATACAAGAATTTCCACAAAAACGGCCTCTAAACAAGACTATTTGCCCGCAGGTTTGTATATTATACTAACACAAGATTGTGACCTATTAAACCCGGATCTACAAAAAGAACCGGTTGCTGAACTGATTTTAGCCTATAAAATAACGCATGTTGATCCTCAATATCTCTCAGGGAAAAACCCAAGAGTACTACATCTGGAATTAAGCCCTCTGGAAGGAAGTTATTTTTTAGAGCTTTTCCCGCAAAACAGATTTTTTGTTGCTCGTAATTACCTAGAAAACAAAGCCGCAACAGAGTTTGTAGCTGACAAGAACTTGAGAATTCTTATAAATTGGGTGGTTAAACGCTATAAAAGACCTGGATTTCCAGATTCATTTAATCAACGCCTTAGAAATAAAATAAATGACATTAAAAAAATTTTAGATAAATATGGCCATAACACTCGAGGTTTATTTATTCGACTTTCCACTGAAAAAGAACTGCCCGAAAATCAAATTTATGAAGTTTCTGTCATGTTGCTAGTAGAAAAATCAATTTATGAACAGACAGAAGAATTAGAGAAGATCCAAATAGGGTTTAATAAAGTTACTGTATTATTATCCCAGATTCAGGGGATAAACTTGCTAGACGACTCAGAAGTTCAGTCAATGGACGACATTTCGGCCCACCAGTATGGGTTATTAAAACCACTAGATTTTGATTACCTGAGCTTTTCAAACGAGAGAAATGGGCTAACCGCGTATGATATCAGTTTGTAACTAATGCATATATTTTTAATAATTCCAGTTTCATGCACTTTAACTATAATAGAAAAAATTAAACTTGCGATATTGCAGATAGGAGTAAGTTTATGAAAAGAATCGGCCTAGACACCAGTGCAATCGGCTATTGTCTTGAAAAGAACATATCTGCAAAGGATTTTAAGAAATTTCTGCATATGCGAAATTTAGTTCCCGTAGTTTGTACTTATGTTACTTATGAATTGTCTCGCACATTTCTTAGGAATATGGCAACAGCAAAAGCATTGTTTTGTTTTCTCTCAGAACTCGAACCACAGTATATAGCCGGAAGTGAGACTTTATATTCACGCGAGCTTGATAAATTAAATAAAAATGGTCTTTTTTGTGACCTGATAGATGAACCGCTGAAAAACCAAATGTTGCGAATGATTGAAGCACATGCGGCTGGAAATATAACTGAAGATCTAACCATTTTTATTAATGGAAGACAAACTTCGTTAGATTCTGCGCGCCATAAAAATTTTCAGCCTTCCACAGCAGAAAAAATGAAAATTAATGGGTATAAGAGTTCTTCCCAGGTTATAGAAGCGTTATTTTCGCGGCTTAAGGCAGGAGATGTTACTGTAACAAAGTGCTTTCAAGATATTATACTAACGGCTACTAGTAATAAAGTACAATTATCAGATGAGCACATTTTAAAACTTGTCCAAAATATTTTTGACTATAAAGCATTACGATCGCTAATTAGAAATACATTCCACTTACATTTCTTAACACATAAACATAGCCGTCATACACCAAACGAAAATCGATTCACAGATGGCTTAGTAATGATAGAATATTCCTATTGCGATCAATTTTTAGGTCATGATGCAGCCCTAGTACGAGAACATGCACAAGCAATTAATCCAGATATTTCCCCTATAAATGTCAGTGAATTTCTGAAAGACTTAGTGCCCCTACCTGACCAAAATAAATGAAAGGGTGGCTGACCCGAGAAACCCCAAGTCAGCCTGCGATAGTTCCATACTGCTACTAAGCCTTAGGCTGTACGCCTAAAGCTACATTCACTCACTACAATAAACTATACTCTCGTTAAAACACACAACTCACGTTCTGCATGCCTTATAAAATAGTTTAAAGAAATACGCGCCCAAAAAGTAAGGATGGCGCAGCATTCCACACGCTAACTTTAATCCTACCGTTTACGCTTTAAGCGCTTACTTAACGAGCTTAAGATGAGTATATTGACAGCAAGAAACTTCATGACCAGTTTCCGGTTTACGAGATAACCCTAAGCGGCACGTTCCACCCACCTAAGCTGTTTTAAGCCTAAGCTAACGTAATGGTAGAGCACAAGCCACTAAGCGAGCATTTCTCGCCAATGACAAACACCGTTTCGTGTAATCAAACACGATAAAGCAGAACGATCCTCAACCGTTAAAAACGGTTTATTATCATTCACAGATACACACTAGACCTTCGTTTCAATAGTTGTCAATAGCTTTTTCATTATTTTTTAAAATATTTTTTTCAGTGATAATTCGCTTCCTATGAAATAGATTCAATAGCAAGGTAATACTACCCTCTTGTCATTGAATGTATACGACGCTTTTCTCGTTGTTAAAGATTTTCCTGGATTGCCACACCTTCGCTTGCGCTCGGCTCGCAATGACGGATTAGAGGAGACCAGTAGTTACAATTACAAGCTATAAATACGTCCATTGACATCATCAGTATAATGTGTAATTATAAGTCAGAAATTTATTTCCACTAGCGTTAAAAAAATGACTCCTCTCCATAATATTCCCCCATTTTCAGAAGCCAAAACACGCGCCATCGTTAGAATGCTCTTATGTTTTCTACCCTTAGTTGGCATGGGCATCGATTTAATCGCACCCTCACTGCCTGCAATGAATCGGTCTTTGCATATCTCTCCCATGGTGGCGAAAGATCTCATTGCCATTTATTTAATAGGCTTGATGGCCGGTACCTTTTTAAGCGGTACATTATCCGATACTTGGGGCCGTCGTCGTCTGGTGTTAAGCGGCTTTATTTTATTGGTGATTGTTAGCGTATTACCACCACTATTTCCTTATCCCTCTGTTTTATTATTATCACGATTATTACAAGGCCTGGCCATAGGCACCTTTGGCGTATTGGCCCGTTCAGTCATAGCGGACTTATTAACTGGGCCGGCCTTATTGCGTACCGCTTCGTGGATTGCAACCATGTGGGGTATAGGCCCTATCATTGGACCCATCATCGGTGGTTATTTGCAAGTCTATATAGGCTGGCAGGCTTGTTTCTTATTTTTCGCTGTTTATGGTCTTATAGGCGCCATCGTTTGTTTTTTATGGCTGCCGGAGACGCATCATAAGCGCGCAATCTTTAGTTTAAACCGTATCAAAAACAATTTTGCCATCCTATTGCCCCATAAACTGTTTGTCAGTATCAGTGTGTTAATGGGTTGCCTGTATTCTACCCTTATTATTTTTAACACCTTAGGGCCTTTTTTCATCGAAAGAAGCTTAGGTCATTCGCCTATCTTCTTCGGCCATGCTGCTTTTTGTTTAGGGATTGTTTTTTTGTGTGGCACATTTTGCTGCCGTGTTCTAATCAAATATTTCTCTACTACAGAAATATTGTCTGTAGGCCTACCTGCAGTGCTCATATTTTCTATACTGGGTGTTTTAATAATGTCGTATTATAGTCACAGCATTTGGGCGATACTCATCCCCACTGCTTTTTTATTCTTTGCAAATGGTGTGCTGTACCCCACTTGCATGGGGGCAACGATGAGCATGTTCAAAGAGTTGGCTGGCAGCGCTGGGGGCGTTACCACTCTAATCAATTTATCTGTAACCGCCGGCTCTGGTTTTTTAGCGAGCATGATCAGTGCACAGAGCGCTAAACCCATCGCTTTCACCAGTGCCGCTTTTGTATTGATTGGTTTTATTTTTTATACTTGGGCTATACGGACTAAAGAACCTGTGCAAACCGCTGCGGAATAATAAATTAACGCCTCTGCCGTAAAGCCTCGTAAAGGCAAATACCGGTGGCGACTGAAACGTTTAGACTGGAAACCTGCCCTAACATAGGCAAAAACACCAGCGCATCGGCGGCTTCACGGGTTAAGCGCCGCAAACCTTTATCTTCGGCACCCAATAATAAAGCGACGGCACCCGTTAAATTGATATCGTATAATGAAGTAGTGGCATCCTCGCTCAAACCATACAACCACACGCCCGCTTGTTTTAATTCTTGCAAACACCGCGCAAGATTCGTTACCTGAATGAGGATCACATTTTCCGCAGCACCACTTGCTACTTTTTGCACTGTGGCCGTAAGTCCTACCGCATTGTCTTTAGGGATAATCACCGCTGTAACACCCGCAGCATCGGCACTGCGTAAACAAGCACCTAGATTATGAGGATCTTGTACCCCATCTAAAATCAGAAATAAAAATTTAGTCTGTGTCGCTAATAGCTCGGTTAATTTATCTTCATGATACATTTTCATGGCTTTAGCATACACTGCCACCCAGCCTTGATGATTGGCCCCCGCGGTCATTTCATCTAAAACACTGTGCTCTACTATTTTAACGGGGATTTTATACTCTAATTCTAATAAACATTCGCGCACAGCCGCTGCTTTTGCCTTATGCGTGTAGAGCGTTTGCGGTAAACGCCCTTCGTTTAAAGCCGCTTTGACACTATGTAGTCCGTACACCAGACTCATTTCTTTTTCTTTTGCCAGAAACGTTTCTTAGGTGCTTTTTTGTCGTCTTTTTTAGGCTCTTCTTTTTTTTCTTTAGTGGTTTTCTTTTTGGCGCTACGAACATCATCTGTCTGCAATAAATCGAAATCTATTTTGCGTTGATTCAAATCAACCCGCATAACGCGTATACGCACCTTATCGCCCAAAGTATAACTCGATTTTGTAGCCTCACCCACCAATTGATGACGTATCGCATCGTAACGATAATAATCGTTTTTGAGCGAAGTAACATGCACCAAACCTTCAATGAATTCATCGTCAAGGGCAACAAACAAACCAAATGAAGTCACACCCGTGACTTTGCCATTATATTCCACCCCTAAACGGCTAGACATATACTCGCATTTTAGCCAATCGACCACATCGCGCGTTGCTTCATCGGCGCGTCTTTCAGTAGCAGAGCAATGTGCCGCCAAATTCTGCAATTCTGCAGGAGAATAGAAAAAGGTGTTGGGCCGTTTTTTTTGCACAATATGGCGTATGGCTCTGTGCACTAATAGATCCGGATAACGCCTAATGGGTGAAGTGAAATGAGTATAAGCGTCATAAGCCAACCCAAAGTGGCCGCAATTATCGCCTTGATACACCGCCTGGCTTAAAGAACGTAGCAATACAGTTTGCAGCACGGCACTATCGGCACGTCCTTCAATTTGTTTCATTAATTTAGCATAATCTCTAGACTTAGGTTTTTCCCCTCCAGGCAAAGACAAACCTTTTTCACCCAATAATTTTCGCAAGGATTCTAATTTTTCCGGGTTAGGCCCTTCATGAACACGAAATAATCCTGGCATTTTATTTTTTAATAAAAAATCCGCTGCGCATACATTGGCGGCCAACATACATTCTTCAATCAATTTATGCGCATCGTTACGATATTTGGCAATGATCTTGTCTATTTTACCCTGCTCATTAAAAATAATACAAGGCTCCGGCATTTCAAAATCGATTGCGCCGCGTTTTTGACGAAGTTTAAAGAGCAAATGATACACTTCATATAAGTTTTCTAATGATGGAAGAACCGCTTTATACGTTTTTCTGAGCGCATCGTCTTTATCGACCAACATACTGGCCACTTCGGTGTAGGTTAGTCGCGCCTTGGAATGGATCATCGCTTCATAAAAGCGATAGCGTAGAATGTCTCCTTTTTCATCCAAGCGCATTTCACACACCATGCACAAGCGATCCACCTTCGGCTTTAACGAGCATAAACCATTGGATAAAACCTCTGGCAACATCGGAATAACCTTACTAGGGAAATAGACTGAATTGCCCCGCTTAGCAGCTTCTTCATCTAAAGGCTTACCCGGTTTTACATAATGCGCTACGTCGGCAATAGCCACAGACAACACCCAACCATCTGCCTTTTTCTTACAAAATACTGCATCGTCAAAATCTTTGGCATCTTCGCCATCGATGGTCACAAAGTTTAACTCTCTCAGATCAACCCGCCCTTCTTTATCTTTGGCTTGTACGCTCTTGCCAAAGTTTTTGGCTGCGGCTTCAACTTTTTCAGGCCAGGCAAAAGACAAACCATGTGCCCGCGTTGCAATTTCTATTTCCATGCCCGAAGACATGGCCAGACCTAAAATATTTTTGATGCGTCCTAAAGGAGCGGTACGTCTATTGATGGGCGTAATCACTTCCACTGTAACAATTTGTCCAGGTTCGGCCTCACCTTTGTTCTCCGGCAAGATCAAAATGTCTTGATAAATAGTACGATTTTCTGGTACCACAAAGCCTACGCCATTTTCAACTAAATATTGTCCTACAATCTCTAACGTATTGCGTTCTAGTACTTCGACTACACTCGCCATTTTACGGCCACGCCTATCTTCGCCTATAACACGCACCAATACTTTATCGCCGTGGAAAATATTACGCATTTCTCGTTCGGATAAAAACAAGTCTGGCATACTTTTTTCCACAATCACAAAACCAAAGCCATCGCGATGTGCCACCACTAGTCCCTTTAACAACGACAATTTATCTACCAAAGCATATTCTTCTTTGCGGTTTAATAATAACTGTCCATCGCGCAGCATTGCCCGCAAACGGCGCCGTAGGGCCTCTTGTTCGTCTGGAGTTTGCATATCAAACGCTTTTTCCAAACGCTCGCGTTGTAAAGGCGTTCCCACCTCTTCCAGATATTCCAGGATATATTCCCGGCTGGGGATGGGAAAAGGATATAGACCTGCCCCATCGTTGGTTTTTTGGGGATCTTTTTTGCTAAATTTACGGCTCACTTTGACTCCGGTGGATTATGTCTAATATAATAGTGCTACCTATTTTGTCTTAACTTAACTAAGGATCTCAACATGCTAAAAAACGGCTTACCCATAGCCTTAATGACCCTAGTATTATGCGCTTGTCAAAGCAACCCCAATACTGTGGATTACAATGCCAACGCTAACCGACAAAAGGAATGCAACCGTATTCTAGCACAATTAGGCGTCAGTGGCGATGATGTGCTCAATGCTGAGGTATCCAGCACCCCAGAGCGCAAGAGGCTGGTAGGACTATACAGCGCTTATGGGTGTGATAAATAGATTATTTTGGGGGTATGTCCCTGTTAGGGCAGGCACAGGGGCCTACCCCTACAATAAATTTCTAGGCTGGTTCTGCAACCATTACAGACTTTGCCTTAGGGCTGCGAGCACTTTTGCCACTGGCTTTCTTCGCCTGGGCCGAAGTTGCCTTTTTAGCCTTAACGGTGACTATTTTTTTAGCCGCCACTTTTTCTACCGCCAAATGTCGCTTTAATGCAGCCTTGGCTGCCTTCAATTCTGGTAATAAAGCAGACCATTCTTTCTTTAAGCTACGTACCATGGTTTTGGCTTGAGTAAAAGCCGCCGCTATTTTATCTGCTTGCTTTTTGTGCGCGACAGTTTTTTTACCGGCACTTTTGCCTTTGATTGTCGCTAGTTGCGCTTTTGCTTTTTTCATCGCCTGATCCGCTTTAACCCATTGTGCTTTGATCTTTGTCGCTGCTTTCTCAGTATTTTTCACCCAATCTTGATGCGCTACAGTTAGTTTTTGCAAGATGGCTTTACATTCGCTTTGCAAACTCTGAATACCCCCGTGTGAGGCTGGTTTCGTTGCTTTCTTTGGCATAATTATCTTCTCCAAAATTTTATAGTTACACAAACAGTAGTAACACCACTGTAAAAAGAACGCGTATTGTGCAATAGTTGTTAACGCTTTGCAAGCACTACTCGCGTTTATTCACGATATTTCTGTAAAAAACATGGTGTTTTGCTAATTTTAAATGTTATATTAACAATATTGTCATTTTATAAATGCGTATCTAGCCTGATGAATGTAAATAATATCCAGCATATAGTGATTACCAAACCCGTTACCACAGCGTCATCATTGTTACATCGCTTGCGAACAGTGGGCTTGCACCCATTATTTTTTCCTACATTAGAAATCGTAGAAAATCCTGAAATTACGGCCCACTTCCAAAACTTTATACAGTCCCCCTTTAATATAATTTTGTTTATCAGCCCCACCGCCGCGCATTACGCCATGAAACACTGTGCGCTAACGCCACAAACTTGGCCTACAGCGCGCTTCATCGCACAAGGCCCTGGAACAGCAAAAGCACTGATGCAATATGGTTTCTCCAATATATTAGTGCCAGCAAAAGATTACTCTAGTGAAGCCTTGTTGGCTTTACCCATTTTAAAAAATGTAAAGGGGCAAAAAATCGCTATTTTTAAGGGAAAAGGCGGTCGCGGCCTATTAGCACCTTATTTACAACAACAAGGAGCCATGGTCACACCCTTCGATTGTTATGAACGTCGCTGCCCTACCCCCTCCCTAGCGCTAGAGAAAACTATCCATACCCCCAAAAACAGCTTATTCATCGTCACCAGCAGCACAGGTTTACACAATTTGGCACTTTTATTGCATTTTGCACAACCAATGAACAATCCTGATTGGCGCGACTGTCATCTATTGCTCGTTAGTGATAAAATGCGCTCATTAGCACGCAAATTGGGCCATAAAGGAAACATTGATGTGGCGGATAATGCCAGCGATGAGGCTATACTCACAGCGATTGAATCACACTTTAGGATAACGTTTTATGACTGATACACCCGCGCCCACTGAAAGCAAATACACCCGTCCATGGAACTGGCTAACACTAATCATAGGGCTTATTGCGCTGGGCTGTTCCCTTAGTGTGGCTACTTATTTTTATTATCACGCGAGTGCTTGGCAAGCGTCTTTTTCTGCCAGCGCACAAGAACTATCGGATATGCAACATACTCTAAAACAAAATAAAAGGGCCATTGCCGCTCTAAATGATTCAGTACAAAATTTAACGGCCAATGATAACAACAATCAACACACGCTAATACAATTACAAACCCAAGTGGCGACATTGCATGCGCAATTATCTGCCCTGCCTTTGGCACATGTACTCTATCTGGCACAATTGGCCCAAGACGCGTTGTTATATCAATTCGATGCCAATAAGGCAGCCATCTACTTACAAGCAGCACACACTGAGATAACACAAAGTACCGATGCCGAATTACAGGCTTTGGACAGCTCATTGCAACAAACGCTGGCCACCTTAAAAGCCATGCCGCCATTGAATACCGCAAAAATTGTCAGCCAGCTATCTGCCTTGCAAGACACCATCAATGCCTTGCCCCTAACCCAAACCGAGCCTAGAAATAACGCTAAAACACAGGATGCACATCGCTCTTTTTGGAATAATTTATGGAACAATGCCTGGCAAGGTTTACAAAAAGTCATTACGGTCAAACATTATGGTGCAGAAGCACCGCATTTTATCACTCCAGATGAACGGGCTTACCTCAATGCTAGACTCTGCTTACTCCTGAGCCAAGCACAATGGGCAGCGCTGGCTCACAATACAGACTTGTTTAAAAGTAGCATTAAAGATGCCGAATCTTGGTTAAAAGCACATTACGATACCAATAATGCTACGGCGCAAGACCTCCTACAACAATTAAAACAATTAGAAACAACTCATTTGCAACCCAATTTCCCTGAGTTATCGCCACTGGTCAATCGCATACAACAGGCTTTAATCAGCAATGGGAAATAATATCTGCCATAAGTCGTAGGGGCAGGCCCCCGTGCCTGCCCAAAAAGGGCGGACACAGGGGTCCGCCCCTACGTAAAAGGTCAGATCTTGAGGTGTAATAGGTGTATATGTATAACTCAATTTCGAAAAAGGTGTGATATTTTATGTTACGTTGGTTAAGTTCGATCATCATCGTTTTCTTTCTTGCTTGGAGCGCCTTGATGCTCAGTGCCGCACCGGGTTATATGGCCATTACCTATGGGCATTGGTCTATTGAAATGCCACTATGGTTTGGCATTACCGCTGTCGCGGCCGCCTTCATTGCTCTGTATATTTTATTGCGGCTGTTAAATGGCCCCGGTTTGATATTGCGTGTTTTTAAAAAATGGCGTCACGAACACCGTTACGAGAGTAGCCATCGCCAAACCTTGCAGGGTTTGTTGGCATTAGCTGAAGGCGATTGGGATAAAGCAGAAAGTTTGCTGATAAAATCGGTGAAATTCAATGAAATTCCTTTAGTCAATTATTTGGCAGCCGCTAAAGCGGCTCAAGCTTTAGAAGCCTATGACAGACGCGATCAATACTTACATTACGCGCTAGACTCCACCCCCGGTGCTAAAATTGCTGTGGGCTTAACGCAAGCTGAATTGCAATATCACGATGAACAATGGGAACATTGTTTAGCCACCTTGCGTCATATACAGCAAGAGGCGCCACAACATAACTATATGTTAAAACTGCTGAAACAAGTTTATTATCGCTTGGCCGATTGGTCTCATCTATTGGATTTATTGCCTTTGCTAAAAAAACAAAAAATAGTGGATAGCGTGCAACTGCAACAGTTGAGTGAAAAGGCATATTTAGAATTATTCTTGTTACAATTAAAACAAGGGGATCAACAAAAAATTGAACTCTACTGGCAGAAATTACCCAAACCCTTGCAACGCCGCAAAGAATGGGTCTTGCCTTGTGCTCATTTCTTGTTAGACAGCCACATGCCAGACCTTGCTGAAGAATTGGTGCGCGATGCTTTAAAAGCACAGTTTGAGCCGGAGTTAATCGCTCTCTACGGTCAAATTCACAGCCAACGACTCAATAAACAAATCGATTTTGCTTTGTCTTTATTAAAACAACAAGGACAGGAACCGCATATTTTATTGTGTTTAGGGCAACTGACACTGGCCGATGGTGCTTTATCGCAAGCCAGTAGTTATTTAACCCACAGCCTACAGGTACGGCCCCTACCTAAAACCTACGCGGTATTAGGCGCATTATCCTTACAATTAGGCGATAAAGAAGAAGCGCTGCGCTGTTTTCAACAGGCGGTGGTAGATTAACGTCATTGCGACTGCGAACACCGTGTGGTCTAATAAAAAATAGGGTGATTTGCGACGATTTTATTGTTACATTGTGCCTGAAAAACAGTAAGGGAGTTCTTGTATGTCATCCAATGTTAATCAACTCAATATATCCGAAGCCCCTTGTAGTGACGTCTTTAATTTTAGAAAATCCGTACTTATTTGCAGTGTCCCAATTTTATTTTTCCTTATAGAGTCACTTAGAGTGAATAGCTTTTCTTCATTAGCATTAATTCTAATGCACCACTTTAATATCAATGCTTACCTATACGCTAAAATATCTTCTGCGTATCTTTGGGGAAATATACTATTTCTGATTCCATTTGGGATATTATTAGACCGGTTTTCATCAAAATCTATTATTTTCACAGCAGTACTCATTTGTATTAGTTCAAATGTTGCATTAGGGCTTTCTAGAAATTATCAGCAGATGTTGGTTTTTTCATTTATTGCTGGCATGGGTGCTTCCGCTGGTTTTATTTTAGCGGCAAAGCTTATTAAAGAATGGTTCCCACCACGATATCTAGCATTCCTGGTTGGGATTTTAGTCAGTTCAGCAATGGTGGGAGGAATTTTAGCACAAACACCGGTATTATATTTCATTCAGCATTATTCGTGGCGCATGCTATTCTTTGTGTTAGCAACAGTCGAAATATTAATACTTATGATGGTGCTGACCTTTGTAAAAGATAATGCAAATGCCAAAATTGAGCAATCTACTAAACAGTCAATACTTCAAACGGGAAAAAATTTCTGGTGTACAATTAAATGTCCAGTCAATTGGATCGGTGGCTTATTTGCTTCGCTGATGAATTTGCCCGTTACCTTGATAGGCGCACTATGGGGGCAGCCTTATCTGCAAACGGTGGATCATTTGTCTGCAGCTACATCTAGCTTTATTGTTTCTTTACTGTTTATAGGCGTTATTATTGGCTCACCATGGGTAGGTTCACTCTCTGACAAATTCCAATCTAGAAAATTATTTATGATATTAGGTGCTATAGGCTCACTCATTCTCGGTTTAAGCATTGTTTATATAACCATAAAGTCAATAATTATTCTGGCAATAATTTTCTTGCTGTTGGGTTTAGCCTCGAGTGTCCAATCTCTAGGCTACACAGTCGTAAGTGAAAATAATCCGCTGCATAGGATCGGTATTGCAATGAGCTTTACCGGAATGATCGTTATGTGCGGAGGCGCATTATTACAGCCTTACATTGGAACATTGTTAGACCAAAATAGACTAGAAGCAGCAGAAAATGTACTGCAATATGGTGCTGTAGATTTTCAGCATGCCTTTACAGTGCTCCCTATTTCTTTTACAATAGCCCTGTTTTTAGTCTTGGCGCTTTGGGTCAAAGACAAACGAGTGCGATAGTTGAGCGAGTCGAGTATAGATAAATACTGGCGATCATAACAAGAAAAAAAGCAAGCTCTAGAAGTAGAGGATAACGATTAGGACTCACTGTTACTCTAACAGTATAGGCAGATCTCGATTATCTGAGGCGCAGCACAATAGTGATGCGAGATAACACGGTGAGAGGATGTCACCGTGTGTACAGCAGCAAAAAGATAGGGGCAGTGCCTCGTTGCTGTATTAGCTCTGTGGTAAATGACGTTCCTTTTCATTGTTCAATATCTTCCTGGATTGCTTCGCAAGCTCGCAATGACAGGTATTGCTATTCCTCGCTATTGAAATCATTCATACAGTGCGAATAGTTACCATACAGGAATAATTATGCAAAAAAGGTTTCATCCGCGTCTACGAAAAAAGTTTACCAAATAAAAAATTAAGCCCAGCACAAGCCAAGCTATAAACCGCAGCCAAGTGATCCAGGGCAAACTTATCATTAAATAAACACAAAAGAATATACCCAAACTAGGGAGCAAAATACCAAAAGGGGTGCGAAACGGACGTAGCAGATTGGGTTTGCTGTAACGCAAAACAATCACGCCACTATTCACCATCACAAAAGCCGCCAAAGTACCAATATTCACTAATTCTGCAATATCTTTAATGGGTAGAGTCGCGGCAACCGTCGCAATCACCACTCCCGCCAATAATAAGATGAGTGCAGGGGTATGGTATTTAGGATGCACATAGGTCAAAAATTGTGGCAATAACTGATCCCTCGCCATCGCATAAGTCACGCGACTCATACCATAAAACATGACTAAAATCACCGTGGTTAGTCCCGCCAAAGCCCCTACTGCAATCATACTGCCAGCCATTCCATGTCCCAAGCGTACTAAAACATCCGCCACCGGCGATGCCGTATTCAAACTGCTATAGGGCACGACGAGCGTTAACAGGGCAGCAACTAACACATAGATTACCGTGCAGATAACCAACGAAGCAATAATACCTATAGGCAAATCCCGCTTAGGGTTGATCGTCTCTTCCGCTGCAGTACTCACCGCATCAAAACCGATATAAGCAAAAAAAACCATTCCTGCACCCGCCATCACCCCACTCCAACCAAAAGGCATAAAAGGCATCCACTGATTAAAATTGACGTGTGGTGCAGCCACGGCAATAAAAATAGCAATGGCCACCAATTTAATGCCCACGATCGTCGCATTCACTCTGGCACTGTTTTTTACACCAAAAACTAAAAGCAGAGTCACTGTCATCATGATCAGAAAAGCAGGCAAGTCTAAAATGCCCCCGGCCAAAGGACTGGTTAAAAATTTTTGTGGGATCTGTACTTTAAAAATAGACAAGATTTTATTAAAATAAGCCGACCAACCAATGGCCACCGCGGCACAAGAAACCGCATATTCTAACATTAAATCCCAACCGATAATCCAAGCGAAAATTTCGCCAAAGCCCACATAAGCATAGCCATAAGCGCTGCCGCAGCCGCCAATGGCGGAGGCCAATTCAGCATAGGACAAAGCCGAAAAAGCGCACGCTAAACCAGACACGATAAAAGAGATGGTAATGGCAGGACCTGCCTGGGTGGCCGCAGCAATGCCGGTTAAGATAAAAATACCGGCACCAATCACCGCGCCTATGCCCAGCAAAGTTAAATCAAAGGCATTCAAACAACGCTTTAAGTGCTTAGAAGCTAGGAGATTGAGATCATCATTAGAAAAATCTTCAATGGTTTTTTTGTGTAGCATCCCTGTCATGGTGTTGTTTCCTAATTTAGGGCAGACACGGGGGTCTGCCCCTACGATATTTTAATTATTATCCTATTAATTTATACAACCGCTGTGATTACCCTATTCAGAACAGACACGGGGATCTGCCCCTACGATATTTTAATTATTATCCTATTAATTTATATAACAGAAAAGCCAACACCGCGCTGCACGGTAGAGTCAAGATCCAGGCAACCACAATATGTCCCGCTACGCCCCAACGCACTGCGGATAGACGCTTGGTAGCGCCCACGCCCATAATACTGGCATTGATGCAATGTGTAGTGGATACTGGAATCCCCAGTAAGCTGGCGCCAAAAATAGTAATGGCAGCAGAGGTCTCAGCCGCAACCCCTTGCAATGGAATAATTTTAATAATGCGCTGCCCCATGGTTTTGATGATGCGTTTACCACCGGCTAAAGTACCCAGTGCCATAGCCAGCGCACAAGCAATGATAACCGCTTTGGGAATGATGTGGGGAGGGGCAATAAGCCACGCGGGCAAAGAATGCGTTTGGTGAAAAACAACCAATGCGAGCGCGATAATGCCCATGGATTTTTGCGCATCGTTAGAACCATGCGAAAATGCCATCGCTGCAGAAGATAATAATTGCAAGCGTTTAGATAGTGTCGTGCCAACGCGCGCCGTAAAAGGCAGAAACACCCATAAAAAAATCACCATCAGTAGGAAACCTAAAACAAAACCCAGCGTTGGCGATAAAACTAAAGGTAACAGTACTTTATTATACAAAGTATGCCAATAAAAAGCCGCCCATCCGGCATGCGCCACTACACTGCCCGCTAAGGCACCAATTAAAGCATGCGATGAACTAGAGGGTAAACCCAAACGCCAGGTGATTAGATTCCACAAACATGCCGCCAACAGCGCACACAAAATGACGAGCTGCGTGATAGCAGCGGGATCAGCCAGGCCGGTGGCAATCATGGTGGCTACCGCCGTTCCTGACAAGGCGCCTACAAAATTAAAAAATGAAGCCATCATGACTGCGCTGCGCAAACGCAATACTTGTGTAGACACTACGGTGGCGATGGCATTAGCGGTATCATGAAAACCATTGATAAAATCAAAAATAAGAGCCGCGGCAATAACGCACAATAAAATGCTAACCATGCTTAACCGCTAAATTAGTTAAAAAGGTACTTAAATGTGCCATTTGATCGCTGGCCTCTTCTAGTTTTTCAATGATTTCCTTTTCAATAAACAACAATTTCATGTCATGACAATGGTTAAATAATTCGGTAATTTGTTCACGATAATAACCGTCGGCTGTTTTTTCTAAACGCTTGACCTGTTCATCGTTGACAACGATTACAGAGAATTGTTTACTGGCTAAGGCATCGATACTACTCACCAAGTATTGCGCCATTTCATCTAATACGTTTAGAAACACAGCGATATTGTCATGCGTTTCTTTAGCGGGTAATAACTTAAATTGCCGCGCCGACTCATCGCAAGCATCCAAAGCATTTTCGATCAACACCGATAGGTGATACAAATCTTCCCTATCTAATGGGGTGACGAAGGTTTTGGCCAAAGTCCCGGCCATTTCTTTGACCAACTCATCCCCTTGTTGTTCTATTTCATGGCAATGAATATAAAATTCTTCATTATTCGCCGCCCCCGGTTCAGAGAATTTTTGCAGATATTCAGTCATGCGTCGCAAAACACGGGCCTGTGCACTCAAAATAGCATAAAACCGCTCTTGCTTGGGAAGTAGCTTTTTAAGCCATTGTTCTAAAGACACTATGACATCTCCTATAGGATTGTATTCTTCAGGGGAACAGTAAGATAGCCTTAGGCTAAAGTCAAGTAACTCCTTGTTATTGCCATTTTTAGCAGGGCTAAGTCCTTGTTTTATGTATAAAAACAAAGTTATCTGCCAAAATAACCCCAAAAGACTTGCTTTTGCACCCCAAAATAGGTTAAAATATGTACACCTTGATGCTTAACCAACTTGTGAGGGTCTTATCAATGTCTAAGCGTTTAACCAGTTTAGTGGCTTTAACGGCCTTATGTGCCACAGCTTTAGCAAGCAATAGCGATCCTAGCGTTACCTTCTTAACCAACAGCAGCAAATCTGCGGCCGTTAAGATTGTACCCAGCCAATCGCTGCCTTCTTTTGTAAAGGTAACACAAAATAACAATAGTACCCATATCTCAGGACATTTACCATTTTTTGCCAGCCCTAAAGATTTAGGGGGTATCGCCATGAGTTTTAACGTTTTTTCAAACAATGCTCAGATCTGCTCTTTTACAGCTAAAGTGAGTGCGGCTTTGAAGATATCGATTACTAGCATCAGCGGTGGTTCATGCCATTTTAGCGGCAAAAAGAGCAACCTAGACCCATTTACGGGTGCTACTTTCCACTTGGCATTGGCTTAATCTACAAGAGAACGCATTCTTCCGTGCTTGCCCCAAAAGGGCAGGCACGGGGGCCTGCCCCTACGATAAAATAAGGATCTCTCCCCCTACGTTTGATAATAAAGCAGCCTATCCTTCCTTATATAGGCAAAGCTCAGGTATAATATGACCTAATTATTATCTGATTTTGTACTACCCCATGATTTTAAAAGAAATTTTTGATGTAATCGTCGTTGGCGGCGGCCATGCGGGTTGCGAAGCAGCCTTGGCTGCGGCACGCTTAGGTGCTAACACCTTGTTATTAACGCATAATATTGAAACCTTAGGGCAAATGTCCTGTAATCCCGCCATGGGGGGGATAGGCAAAAGCCAGTTGATGAAAGAAATCGACGCCT
Organism: Gammaproteobacteria bacterium; assembly: GCA_009885935.1. Lineage (GTDB taxonomy): Bacteria > Pseudomonadota > Gammaproteobacteria > UBA1113 > UBA1113 > VFKP01. The sequence goes on along the minus strand of VFJT01000090.1, from coordinate 14,345 downwards.
TAGGCGGCGCCATGGCCTTGGCTACCGACAAAGCCGGGATACAGTTTCGTGTCCTAAATGCCAGCAAAGGCCCTGCTGTGCGCGCTACTCGCGCGCAAGTCGATCGCGAACTCTACAAACACCATATGCGCCATTTATTGGAAAACACGCCTAATCTCTCTTTATTTCAACAAGCCGTAGACGATCTACTGGTAACGGGTAATATAGTGCACGGTGTTAAAACACAAATGGGCATTTCTTTCCAAGGGCGTAGTGTCGTTTTAACCACTGGCACATTTTTAGGTGGCAAAATTCACATAGGCTTGAGTCAATATCAAGGCGGTCGCGCAGGCGATCCACCGGCCAATGCACTAGCGACACGTTTGCGCGAATTGTCTTTGCGTATGGGCCGTTTAAAAACCGGCACGCCGCCGCGCATCGATCGACGCAGCATTAATTATGTCGGTTTACTAGAACAAGCCGGCGATACGCCAACGCCTGTGTTTTCTTTTATGGGCAATCGTCAATTGCATCCACAGCAAGTCTCTTGTCATATCACGCACACCAATGAAAAAACGCACGACATCATTCGGCAAGGCCTAGAACATTCGCCTTTATACACTGGCTTAATCGAAGGCGTAGGCCCACGTTATTGCCCTTCCATAGAAGATAAAATCGTACGTTTTGCCGATCGCAACTCGCATCAAATTTTTATAGAGCCTGAAGGCTTAAACAGCATGGAAATTTATCCTAACGGCATTTCCACTAGCTTATCTTTTGAAACGCAAATCGCCTTGGTGCAATCCATACGCGGTTTTGAAAATGCCCATATTACCCGTCCGGGTTATGCCATAGAATACGATTATCTAGACCCGCGCGATCTGCAGCCTTCATTGGAAAGCAAAACCTTAGCGGGTTTATTTTTAGCCGGACAGATCAACGGCACCACCGGTTATGAAGAAGCAGGCGCTCAAGGTTTAATTGCGGGCTTAAACGCCGCGCGCAAGGCAAAAGACTTACCTTCCTGGACGCCGCGCCGCGATGAAGCGTACATAGGTGTATTGATCGACGATTTGATCACCTTAGGCACCACGGAGCCTTATCGTATGTTTACCAGTCGCGCTGAATTCCGTTTATTATTGCGTGAAGACAATGCCGATCTACGCTTAACCGAGCAAGGCCGGGAATTGGGCTTGGTCGATGATGCGCGTTGGCACGCTTTTTGTGCTAAAAAAACAGCGATTGACCACACGCAGCAACAATTAAGTAAACGTCACATTCAACCACAAACAGAAGAAGCCACACGTTTACAAGACACCTTAAATATAGAGTTAGCGCGCGAAGCATCCGTGATGCAATTGTTGAAACGCCCTGAAGTCAGTATGGCGGCGTTAAATACTATTTTAGCATTGGAACTCAGCGATGAAGCCGTCATTGAGCAAATTGAGATACAGGCTAAATATGAAGGCTATATTGCTAGACAAAGCGATGAGATCGAAAGATTAAAGCGCCATAATAAAATGAAAATACCGGCCAATTTAAATTATACCGCTATTTCTGGTTTGTCTAAAGAAATACAAGAAAAATTATCGGCGCTGCAACCGGAGAATTTAGACCAAGCCAGCCGAATTCCCGGCGTTACTCCAGCAGCAATTTCTATTTTGCACATTTGTTTACGCAAAAAACAATTGTTAAATGAATTGCGGGAGAGCGTCGTTGGCTGAAGCTGAATTGCAAAATTTGTTAAGAGACGGTATAACGCAACTCAATATCCCTCTGACACAAACAACTTTAGAAAAAATATTATTGTACGTAGATTATTTGGCACGTTGGAATCAAACGGTTAACTTAACTGCCATTAAAGACAAGCACGACATGATAATTAAACACGTACTGGATAGCCTGAGTCTCTATCCATTCCTGCACGGCGCACGCTGCATAGACATAGGCACAGGACCGGGTTTGCCTGGTTTTATGTTGGCCTTAGCCTTACCCGAAATTGAATTTGTACTGCTCGATAGTCAAATTAAAAAAACACAATTCATCCGCCGCGTATTGCGCGAAATACCGCTGGGCAATGTAGAAGTTTGCCATCAGCGCGTAGAGGATCATAAGCCTGTAGCCTTATATGACATCATCGTCAGCCGTGCTTTTGCTTCATTACAAGACATGATTCAATGCAGCGCTCATCTGCGCGCACCGCAAGGTTATTATTTAGCCATGAAGGGCATCTGGCCGCAATCAGAAATTGCCGCCATAGAAAAAGACTATTCCGTAGAAGTTAAAGCCTTAAACGTACCTTTTTTAGAAGGCGAAAGACATGTGGTGATAATACGATGACGGGGTTTATAAAAAAACCTCGCCCTTCATATACAATACTGCGTGACCAGACAGAAACACTCTATCGCTGCGCAACTCACACCCCATTTCACCGCCGCGGGCAGACAGTTGCTTGGCCGACAACTTGGTTTTATGGAGCCGTTGCCCCCAATAAGGCGCTAAGGCACAATGCGTGGCACCGGTAACCGCATCTTCTATACGCGGAATTTTAGGCGTGAAATAGCGCGACACAAAATCATAGTGTTCATCATCACTTTTTGCGGTAACGACTATTCCGGCCAAATCCATTTCGGCAAACGCGCTTAAGTCTAAAGACAAATTTCTGATTTGCGCTTCATTTCCCAACACCGCTATATATTTTTGCGAACGATAAAATTCTATAGGCTTAATCTTTAATCCGGCGATTATATAATCCGGCGTAGCGCAGGCGCTATATTCTACCTTAGGAAAGTCCATGGTCAATAACGCATCTTGCCGTGTCACAGTTAATATGCCACTTAAGGATTGAAACTGAATTTCGGTTAAATGCGGCATTAAGAACTGAAAGACTACAAATGCACTGGCCAAGGTGGCATGGCCACACAAGTTCATTTCCCCATGAGGCGAAAACCAACGCAAATGATAGCCCGCTGCTGTCGCCACCATAAACGCCGTTTCTGATAAATTGTTTTCTTGCGCAATTTGCAGCAAGATGTCATCTGCCAGCCATTCCTCTAAAGGACAAACCGCGGCAGGATTACCCGCAAAAAGGCGTGTAGTAAAAGCATCCACGTGATATAAAGTTATAGTTATCATTTCTTAGACCTCCAAATTATAGATATTATACGGCTCCCTAACGGTCGCGGCTCAGGAATACATTGAGTCTACACCCTTTTGCATTGTCACTAAATATGCTAAATTGTTTAACAGGCGCGCTACCCTAAGGGGTTAGCACTAATCGCTTGTTTTACATGAATAATATAATTATGTTTTAGTTGAATGGGGGAATGCTGTGCCACACATTATCGCTGTAGCCAATCAGAAAGGCGGTGTGGGAAAAACGACCACTAGCGTCAATTTAGCCGCATCCTTAGCGGTCAAGCGCAAATGCGTGTTATTGATCGATCTAGATCCTCAAGGCAACGCCAGCACGGGCAGCGGTTGCGATAAAAGCACTTTAGAAAGCTCCGTTTACAACGTTTTAATGCAGAACAAAAATATTTTAGAGGTGGTCATTTATCAAGAACGTACGGGCTATGATTTATTGCCCGCCAACGAAGAACTCACCGCCGCTGAAACGGCCTTATTAAAACTAGAAGGCCGCGAATATTATTTGCAAAAAGCCTTAAAAAATGTAAGCAACAGTTATGAATACATCATCATCGATTGCCCTCCTACTTTAAATACCTTAACCGTCAATGCCTTAGTGGCAGCGCACAGCGTATTGATTCCGTTGCAATGTGAATATTATCCGCTAGAAGGTTTATCAGGACTCATCAACACCATCCATGAATTAAAAGAGTTGGTCAATCCCGATCTCTATATTGAAGGGATTTTACGCACCATGGTCGATCCACGCAGTCGTTTGAGTGCCGACGTCACCAAAGAACTATTAACCCATTTTGCAGCGCAATTGCTTAAAACCGTTATTCCGCGTAATGTGCGCCTAGCCGAAGCCCCTAGCTTTGGTTTGCCTGCGTTGTATTACGATGCTAAATCCCCGGGGGCTAAAGCGTATTTGGAACTAGCCGATGAAATTTTGGCGCGCATTAAAGTGCGTCGCGCAGAAATCAATAAACCACAAACCACAACCGCATAAGAGGTGAACCATGGCACGATCCCGTTTAGGACGCAGTTTAGGCGATTTACTCAGTAGTACTTTAACCGCAGAGAAAACAGCAGAAGCTCCTGTTTCTACAGTACAAACTAACCTGCAAGAGTTGGCGATCAGTACCATCGAAAGAGGAGCATTTCAACCACGGCGCGAGATGAAGGATGAAAGCTTAGAAGAATTAGCAATGTCGATCAGAATACACGGCATCTTACAACCCATCTTAGTACGCCCTATAGCGGAACATCGTTATGAAATCATCGCCGGCGAACGCCGTTTTCTTGCCGCACAGTTGGCGGGATTAAATCATGTGCCCGTGGTGATCAAGACCATTGACGATAAAAGTACCATGGCCTTAGCCTTGATAGAAAACATGCAGCGCGAAGATTTATCTCCTTTAGACGAAGCCTTGGCCATTGAACGCCTCATTGACGATTGCCAATTGACCCACGATGATGCCGCACATTTGCTGGGAAAATCACGCGCACAAATTAGTAATCTGTTGCGCTTGTTAAACCTAGAGCCCCAATTAAAACAATGGCTTACTGAGAAAAAACTAGAGCTGGGACATGCCAAAGTATTGCTGGCATTGACTGGCAGGCTACAACTACAAGCAGCCGAGAAAGTCATAAGCCACGGTTTAACCGTACGCCAAACAGAGGCACTAGTTGCCGAGATTAAAATGCCAACTGCCCCTGTAGAATCTACCCCACTAGCCCCTGAATTACAGGCCCTACAATCCTATTTCTCCGCTCTTTTAGCCACAAGGGCACAACTTAAACCCGGCAAGCGTGGCCAAGGAAAGTTGGTTTTGCTCTATAAAAACAAAGCTCAGCTCGAAGGCTGGTTAAAAAGAGCGCAAAGCATGGCCTTGGCTGTGGAGTAATCCTTTGCCTGCACTCCTTTATTGCGGGGCAGGCGCACTCTGTGGCTGAGGTTTAGCTAACATTGCGGGTTCTACTATTTGATCAGTGGTTTGCGCTTGAAAAAACGTGCTTTCTCTCCGAATTTTCTTTGACGGGTCTCCTGCAGCAGACTCTGAAGAGCATTTTCTCTTCTGTTGACTTTCTTCTAAATCCCTTCTTGAACAGATTTCATATAAGTCATCATAAGTAACAATTTTACTTTGAAATTTTTCTAGCGTGCGCTGATCTATGAACCCCAGTTTTCTAGCTTCTTCTAACTTTTCTTTTAATGAATTCGCTACCTCTAAACAAGGAACCAACACATAGGTAATCTTGTCGCAAGAAGGATTGTTTGGGGATCCAGCCTCAGAAGATAAATTGATATCGTAAATAATAAAGTAGGGGCCATGTGGAACGGGAGAAATATTAGGATAGCCATCTACAAGAGCACCCCAATAGCTAGAGATGGCTTGAACTTTGCCCGTGATGCACATCATTACAATACTAGATACCCCGCCTTTGCCGTCTTCTACTCCATGCGCAAGAATTCTATGTCCATAGTTTTCTTTTAGCCTTGTAAAATTTTCAGTATTCTGAACATTTAGTTTGACTTTTGGTTTCCAGTCCATATTCAATAGTTCTTTGCATAAGTCACGCGCCTTAGAAGGAAGAAGGTCTCTGGGCTTGCCTCCACGGAGCGCCGTTATTACCGCCTGGGTATTGACAACACCCGTGTCATTTACAAAATCCTTATGCCAGTCGTTGAATATCTCAGTTGCTTGTTCAGAAGAGACAAGATCCCTCCAAGAACCTTTTTTCTCAAAAAACATATCAAATTTAATAGGATCGATTTGAACTTTCATTCTTGGTTTTTGATTCTTGTTTTCAGATTCTTGTTTCGCGTTTGAAGACATAATTACCCTCTTTGTATTTTAATGATTGTATACAGAGAGGGCATTATAAAATATATATAATTTATTGTCCAGGAGTAAAAGACATGCCAGCCAAAGAAACAACTAATGAATTGTTTTCTGCTAGGCAAAACGAAATAGCGGAGGAAAGTGCCTCAAAATAGGCATTATCTTGTGGTTTTATTTTTAAAGACTGGATGTCTTGAATAAGTTGTTGAATATGTTGAAGTTCTGCTGCTTCGTTTTTTTCGATGAGTTTTAAAATCACCTCTTTAATGTAGTTGCCGGTTGAGACATGCTCTACTATTATAAAAGCAGCCGCTTCCTCTTCCTTCTTCCCATACCAAATTAAATATTCTTTAACATCACTCACATGCTTTTCGAAGACTGTTTGAGTAACTTGCTGTGGCATTTTTTCATCCTTAATTAAGTAATGCTATTATTCGACATCCGGAATAATGTAGCATAATCAATGGCTTATGTATATACCCCGTGCTTAAAACTATAGGTGCAGAACTTTAGCCGTGAGATCAGCATCACGTCACAATCCCCTTCAATTCATTCAAGGGAAAGCTGATTTTACTTTAGAAAGACAAAGCTCAACTCAAAACAGGTTAAAAAAGCGCAAATCATGGCCTTGGCTGTGGCATTACGGTCTAAAAACAGACGTTTTTCATCAAAATAAAGACCGGCCGATTGATAAAGGTCATTAAATACAGTATTATACCTGCTGAACGGTAGGTGTGGTGCTGCGCTAATTTACCCTTTCTAAAAGCAAACTTTAGTTTTGCTGTTAAAGCCCGTAGGCACCCCACATAAATAGAAAAAAGAACGAAGGTAAACTATGCCACATTCTCATAATGAGGCAGGGACGCATGAAGCAACAGAAGGGAAAAAACAAGCTATTCTGGGCCCTCCTAAAAAGAGCGCTCGGAAGAAAAAGAAAATCCCTACGCTATATCAAAGCGAAACTTTGTATGGGCGAAAATCGCTTACGGAACGCTTTATAGTACCGTCCTTTGCCTCACCACATTCCGAAAGAAAATCTAATGCGCTGGGTTTAGGGCTGTCTCTGAAACATAATGATGTCCACATCCCTGAAGAAAAAGCGAAACCATCGCCTATTCTAATGCTGGGAACGACTGCTACCACATCTCCAATAACCATCAGAACATTAAGCCAAAAAGCATCACCCTGTCACCGCGCTAAATATTCTACAGATACACTGCCTGTTATTAACAAGGATATTAGAAAAAGTTTACGCTCTTCTTTTATAACAGCATCTGAGGCTATTACCTCTGAAGTATACCCTCCTGAAAAAACCGACTCAGATGCAATCGCTAAAAAAACAATTTTATCTCCAAAAATGAGTCTTAAGGTTAATCAAATTCCATCGGTAAAGGAATCTGTTAAATTCTATGAGCGGCGCGTTACGCTACAGGATGTAGAGGCCGCTGAAAAAAAGTCTCGCACCCAGCCTGCAAAAGAATTTGGTAAGGTACCGGCACAAGCTTTCGCTTATCATGCAAAAACGAATGATGGGGACACACGCTATGAATTTCTCCATTTGTTGGCGCATAGCTTCGGAGGAGACTTTATCCGGAACAATATCGTTATTGGAAGTTGGGCTGCTAATACAATTATGACCCTATACGATCACGCCGCTAAAAATTTGCTGACAGAAAAGTTGTGTGAATATATGGACGTGCGCATTGTATGCACCTTAAAATCCAAAGAAAATGGCTGCGGCTTTACACATCATGCAAAAGAAATAAGGCTTTGCTATAAAACAGATGATGGCTTTATATTTTTCTCCCCTCCCATAAACGCCGATAGTATCGAACGACCCACAGTAGAATTGGGCAAGATAATTACTGATTTGGTTGTACGGGCTTATACGGCTTATAAAACGTCCTTAGGTGAAACAGCAGAAAACCCTGTTTCTCAAGAAGTTTGTCCATTATGGCCACCGCTTCTTATCGCTAAACCAAAACCACAAGAAAAACCAATTTATGTTTATTTCCCTCCAGAATCAAAAGAAGAAGACCTCTCTAAAAAAAGAAAGGTGGAACAGGGAAATGGCAAAGAAAACGCCTCCCCCAATGGCCCCCCTGCTTTGAAACGAAAAAAAACGGGAAATTGCCCTCCCAACAAGCTAATAAGTTCATTTTTCCCTTCTGCAGGCAAAACAGAGAATCCTGCTCCTAAAGGACTTACCCCCCTTCCATCTTCAGGACCATTTTGATAGAATGGTCCCCTATTTTACATTATAGAGGTTCTAACAGTATGGTTGTTATCCGTTTATCCCGAGGTGGCGCTAAAAAGCGTCCTTTTTATCATATCGTTGTCGCTGACAGCCGTTGTCCGCGAGATGGTCGCCTCATCAAAAGAGTGGGCATTTTTAACCCAATGGCCAAAGGACAGGAAGTTCGTTTACGTATGGATACGGCTATTTTGGAACAATGGTTGGCCACTGGCGCACAAATGAGCGATCGCGTCAAATCACTGGTTAAAGAATATGCTAAAAACCTTAACCAAGTCATTAAGGCTGCTGTTGCTGCGTAATAAAGACTATGAACAAAGCGGATATAGAGCAAAAAATAGTCATTGGACGCTTTGGTTCGCCTTTTGGGGTCAAGGGTTGGATTAAGGTACAATCCTTTACCAAGCCAGAAGAAAATTTACTGACTTATGCCGATTGGTATATATCTGAACGTGATAGTTGGTCATTAATCAAGCATGATGGCCTTGCCAAACATGGTAAGGGCTGGATAGTCCATTTAACGGGTTATGATAGCCCCGAAGCCGTGCGCTTTTTGGTAAGTCTCGATATAGCCATTGCCCGCAGCGATTTTCCGCCGTTGGCAGAGGATGAATTTTATATAAACGATATAGTGGGCTTTAGCGCCATTAACGTAGAAGGGGTTACGCTCGGTGTAGTGATGGGCTTTCTCGATAGCGGTGCCCATGAATTATTAGTGATTACGGGTGAAAAAGAATATTTAATTCCGTTGATTAAAGACCGCTTTTTAAAAGCGGTCGATAAGACCAAACAACAAATAACCGTTGATTGGGATGCGGATTTTTAAAAGTGAATATAGACGTTATCAGCGTTATACCCGAGATGTTTGCAGCGCTGCATTATGGAGTATTAGGCCGAGCTGTAAAGAACGGTTTGTTGAAAATCACGTGCTGGGATGTACGCGATTACAGCGAGGATAAACACCGCACCGTAGATGATAAACCCTATGGCGGTGGCCCAGGTATGGTGATGATGGCAAAACCTTTGCGTAAAGCCATACTCCATATTCAGGCGCAACGCGATAAACCTTTGTGGGTCGTGTATTTAAGCCCGCAAGGCGCGGTGTTAAAACAACCTGGGGTAATGGGCTTAAAAGAGAAATTAAGCACACATAATTTGGTTTTATTGTGTGGTCGTTATGAAGGCATAGATGAGCGGCTCATTGAGAGCCTAGTCGATGAAGAATGCTCACTAGGCGATTATGTGTTAAGTGGTGGCGAGTTTGCCGCCATGGTGGTGATCGATGCCATGGTAAGATTGTTGCCCGGGGCCTTAGGGGATGATACCTCAGCCAGTGATGATTCATTTAGTCGCGGCTTATTGGAATATCCACACTATACGCGACCGGAGAATGATGAAGGGGCTAGAGTGCCTGAAGTATTGTTGTCGGGGGATCATCAAGCGATTGCCCGCTGGCGTAAGCGCATGGCATTGCAGCGTACACTAATGAGGCGACCCGATTTATTAGAATCAGCGCAATTAAGCGCCGAGGAAAAGAAGATATTAGCTGAGCTAATTAAAGAGTAACTACAGGAGATTATAATGAGTAAATTAATTCAACAGATCGAAGCGCAACAAATGGAAGGCAAAAAGATTCCAGAATTTAATCCTGGCGATACGGTCATCGTCAATGTTAAAGTGAAAGAAGGCACCAACGAACGGGTTCAAGCCTTTGAAGGCGTCATCATTGCCAAACGCAATCGCGGCTTAAATTCCGCCTTTACCGTCCGAAAAATTTCTCATGGTGAAGGCGTCGAACGCGTTTTCTTAACCTATAGCCCTGCTTTGGCCAGTATCGAAGTCATACGTCGCGGTGATGTGCGCCGTTCAAAATTATATTATCTGCGTGGCTTAACAGGAAAAGCAGCCCGTATTAAAGAAAAATTACTGCCGAAGAAAAAGAAAGCGGCTGAAGAGTAAATCTAAGGGCAATTTTATAATCCTTAGTTCTAATTTAAAAAGGCGCTTTTAAGCGCCTTTTTTCTTAAGCTATCACACCAATCTCTACAGCATTCACAGATAATGACACCAATCCTGATAATAACTGCTATAAATCAGTCCAGCATAGAAAAAGGAATTGCCCAGAGTTTATCTCCAAATGATAAACACTTATCTCCATTGTATAGGACTATGCCGCTTATCCAGTTTTTATCCGTTAAATCAGCTAGTTTTCTTAACCCTCGAAAATCCTGATTAAATATCGTGTGGCTTGCTTTAACTTCAATACCAATAACTTTACGCACATGATTCTCGAGAATAAAATCAACTTCCACTTTATCCTTGTCGCGATAATAATAAATATTCCACGGTTCTTCTGTGAAGGAGATAGTCTTTAATAATTCACCATACACCCAGGTTTCTAATAACGCACCAAAATCTGATTTATTCCACTCAACGCTTTCTATTGTAACTCGATTAAGGCTCGCCAATAGACCACTATCTAAAATTGGAATACATCCTCGTCCAAAATGGAACAAGGCTTCGTCCATTATGGATTGTATGTTCGTCTATTATGGAATATAGCACCGTCTAAGATGGAATGGAATGCAAATGAACCCTTTTGCTTGTCCATATTAGGGCAGGCACAGAGGCCTGCCCCTACGATAATGCAACGGTTTTCTTAAACTATTCTACTTACTGACTACCCCCATCGCGCGGCGTTGTCGTAGGACGCTGTCCACCGCCTGTAGCGCCCGGTGTACGGGGTCGATTGTGACTACGCTGACGATTGTATTTACGGCGCGGTTGGCCTTGGCCACTGCCCCCACTGTTGTTGCTTCTATGCCTATGGCCCGAATATTGCGGACGACTTTCAGGTTGTGCAGCCTCTTTAGATGCTGTTTTAGCTTTTGCCTCAGAAGGCGTACGCGCAAGCAATTTACTCCACAAACGCTTTAACCAGCTGGGTTCTCTACGTCCTTGTGGTTTAGGGCTTTCGGGTAAGCTGTGCACGATCAGCGGTGTTTCAATCTCAGCACCATGGTGCATGCTGATATCTTTTAACGATTGTAATTCACCGCTTAATTCATATTGATGCATGTAACTGCTTTTAACTTCTTCTGTCCCACGTGCGGCAGATCTATACCCTTTTTCAAGACGGTAATGCGGCGTTTCTAAATAACGATGTGGAATAACGATGATACGAACTTGTTGCTTTAACTCTAAATCGGCAATCATCGCTCGTTTTTCATTCATTAATAATGTCGCCACATCCACAGGTACAAAAGCAATAATTTCGCGCACCGCACCATTTAAGGACTCTTGACGCATTTGACGAATAATAGACAAGGCTAAGGATTCGACTTGTCGAATGGTGCCCTGTCCATTGCACCGTGGGCACATCCCTTGATTGGCTTCGGCTAATGAAGGACGCAAGCGTTGTCTAGAAATTTCCATTAAGCCAAACTTAGAAATACGGCCGAATTGCACCCGCGCACGATCGCTCTTGATAGCGTTTTGAAAAACATTAACGACGTCTTTTTGATTTTCTGATGACACCATGTCGATGAAATCCACCACCACTAAACCGCCTAAATCGCGTAAACGCAATTGTCGCGCAATTTCAACCGCCGCTTCGCGATTGCTATTTAGGGCTGTTTGTTCTATGTGTCCGCCTTTAGTGTCTTTAGCGGAATTCACATCGATACTGACCAAGGCTTCTGTAGGCTGTATGACTATGGATCCACCCGATGGCAAGCGCACGGAGGATTGGAACGCTGTCTCAACTTGTTCTTCCACTTTATAGTGATCAAACAAGGGCATTGCGTTTTCATATAATTTAAGTTTCTCAACTAATTCCGGCCTTATTTTTTCCAGATGTTCTTTGGCGCGTTGATAGAGTTCTGGCACATCTAAGATGATTTCATCGGTATCGACTTGTAGGAAATCGCGTAAAGCACGCACTACAAAGTCGCTTTCTTGATGAATGAGTGCCGGTGCGGGCGCTTGTTTACTAACATCCTGAATCGATTGCCATAAACGCAATAGAATGTCTAAGTCCCAGGCCAATTCTTCGTAGCTTTTACCCACACCCGCCGTACGAATAATAATCCCCATTCCTTCTGGCAATGGCAATTGGTTTAAAATTTCTTTTAAGCTGTCGCGCTCATCGCCATCGATTTGTCGTGAAATACCGCCGGAACGCGAGCTGTTGACCATTAGTACCAAATAAGAACCGGCGATCTTAACCAAGGTAGTTAAAGCCGCACCTTTATTGCCGCGTTCCACTTTTTCAACTTGAACGATTAATTCTTGCCCTTCTTTGAGCACCTCGCCTATATTCACTTGACGTGGGTTATCCACCACTTTATTAAAATAAAGTTCACTGATTTCTTTGAGCGGTAAAAAGCCTTGTCGTTCAGCACCGAACTCAACAAAGGCCGCTTGCAAACTAGGTTCAACTCGTGTGACCACACCTTTGTAGATGTTGCCTTTTTTCTGTTGCCCCAGTTGTTCAATATAGATATTTTCTAAACGATAGCCATCGAGTATGGCTAAACGCAATTCTTCGCTGTGGGTGCCGTTGATCAATAAACGGCTGATCTGTTTCTTTTCAGTTATATCTTTTTCAATCATACTACTCTCCAGTACATTACGACCGGCAAAAAAAGCAGGGGCGCGGTGTATAGTACAGAGGAAATATCTTTATGGATGAGTATTCGGCGCAATCATTATTGACGTCTAGCACGGTATTCTTCTATAACAACACACGCTTACCTCTTACCCAACTTTGTCTGGCGGATCAAAACGTGTTATTTAATTCTTAACCAGTCGTATTTTATAGTGTCGACTGGTCACCATTATTAGCCCTTATTCTGCTTTTAGGCTCATAAGCAGTTACCAAATGGCTACAAATCTGTTAGCATCTCACCTCAAAGTGCTCCAGCAGTAAAATGCTCTATTATTGCACTACTTTTTGATGAAACTCGCCTGGATATCATCGGTACAGGCGACACAAAGGAGTATATCAAAAAAAACCTTTTATATCAAATGAGAGCACCTTATTATGAGCGTAGAACTGTATCAGAAAGCCTCTATCATCAGCGTCACCGCCCATAGCGACGGGCAGCGAATCGATAACTTTCTATTCAAGACATTGAAAAATATCCCTAAAAGCCGTATTTACCGTATGCTACGCACGGGGGAAGTGCGCATTAATAAAAAGCGCGCCAAAGCCAGCGATAAAGTAATGATAGACGATCAAGTTCGCCTGCCGCCCCTGTACCAAAGTAGTACAGAAAAAGTCATATTACCGCAAAATCTAAAGGATCGCATTCTTGCCGGCATCCTCTACGAAGACGATGATTTGATTATCCTGAATAAACCCCCCGGTTTACCTGTGCACGGCGGCACAGAAAGCAGTTTCGGCATCATTGACGTGTTCCGCCAATCCTTCCCGGATGCCCCCTTCTTAGAGTTAGTTCATCGTTTAGACAAATACACCTCCGGTTGTTTGATGATTGCCAAAAAAAGGGATACTTTAAAGGCCTTACACGTCTTATTACAAGAAGGCGCCTGTCAAAAGACCTATCTCGCGCTAGTGCATGGCCGCTGGCCAAAAAACGAACATACCATTGACGCGCCCTTACTTAAGCATACTTTAGCGTCTGGTGCGCGCAAAGTGCAGGTACATCCAGACGGTAAAGAAGCTTTAACACGGGTGAACATCGAAAAATGTTATGCCAACCACTCTTTACTGCGTTTAACGCCTAAGACAGGGCGCACGCACCAATTGCGCGTTCATTTAAGTTATAAAGGTCACCCTATAGTGGGCGATACTAAATACGGGCAACGCCAGTTAGACCAAAATTTGCCTGCCACTGAAAAATGTCGTTTATTTTTACATGCTTTTCGTTTATCTTTCATCCACCCTAAAACTGAGCTTAAGCTCAGCGTAGAGGCACCGTTGTATGCCGATCTGGCGGCTGTTTTAGAGAGGGTGTAGCAACAGCGCTCGGGCGGCTCATGACCGCCCGAGGAACTTAAGCGAATGCTATTTATAAAACCTATGCCACATCCAGTTGCACGCGCGCATAAGGGCCTTGTATAAAATAGTTGGTGTACTGTGTAGAGGTATCTTGAGTACTCATAACGCTATT
>VFJT01000107.1 GCA_009885935.1 Gammaproteobacteria bacterium | reverse complement strand
CCAACAATGCAGGGATCTTCTGTACCTCATCAATGATAACGGGATACTGTAATTCATCTTCTGTAGCCACCAAAAGCTCTTCACGCAGTAAGTTGGGTGCAACTAACAAACGCGTAAATTCATCGGTTTTCAGTAAATTATAATAGCGCGATTTGGGAAAAAAATGTTTTAAATACGTTGATTTCCCCGTATTGCGGGCCCCCCATAAAAAAGTGGACTGCCCTACAGGCAGATCTAGTTTGAGCACTCTTTGATACATAATTTTTTAGCCTAATAAGTTTAACTTATCCGGAGTATAGTCCATTTTAGTTGAACTTAAAAGGAATATACTCCGGATAAGTTCAACTTAAACGGAATATGTTCCGGATAAGTTCTACTACAGGATAGAAAAATCCTACCTAATATTGGCTGAATTGCGCTTCTGTAGCACTAAGCCCCCAACCTTGAATCTAAGCCCTAAATAAGCGACAATAGCGGCCTGCAAGTAACCGGAGCGCTCTTTACATGATGTCTTATGATGAAATGGCCAATGCCATTCGCGCCCTCAGTATGGATGCCGTGGAAAAAGCCCAATCTGGACACCCCGGTATGCCCATGGGGATGGCTGATATCGCCACTGTATTGTGGAAAGACTTCTTAAAGCACAACCCTAGCGACCCAAATTGGCTAAATCGTGACCGTTTTATACTATCCAACGGCCATGGCTCGATGTTGCAATATGCTTTATTACATTTAACAGGTTATGACCTCAGTATTGACGACCTAAAAGCCTTCCGCCAATTGCATTCCAAAACCCCAGGACACCCCGAACATGCGTTAACGCCAGGCGTGGAAACAACCACCGGTCCTTTAGGTCAAGGTTTGGCCAATGGCGTCGGCATGGCTTTGGCTGAAAAGAATTTGGCCAGCATTTACAATCGCCCCGGATTTAACCTCATCGATCACCACACCTATGTCTTTCTAGGCGATGGCTGTTTGATGGAAGGCATTTCGCACGAAGCGTCTTCCTTAGCAGGCACCTTAGGCTTAGGCAAATTAATTGCTTTTTGGGATGACAATAGCATTTCGATCGATGGCCCAGTGCACGATTGGTTTCGTGATGACACGCCGCGTCGTTTTGAAGCCTATCATTGGCATGTGATTCGTGATGTCGATGGTCATAATCCCGAAGCGATACGCCGCGCACTACTAGCCGCGCAAGCCGAAAAAAATAAACCCACTTTAATTTGTTGTAAGACTATAATAGGCTTTGGCGCGCCGCGCTTAGCCAACACCGCCAAAGCACACGGTGCTCCTTTAGGCGCCGAAGAAATTGCCTTGGCACGAGAAAAATTGCGTTGGTCTTATGCTCCTTTTGTAATCCCTGAAGCTATTTATGAAGCTTGGGATGCGCGCACTAAAGGCGAGCGACTGCAAAAAGAATGGCAGGGACTGTGGGCTTTGTACGAAAAAGAATTTGCACTTGAGGCGAAAGAATTAACAGAGCGCTATCACAAAGAGCCTAATGCCGATTGGCTGGCACACAGCGATGCCTATATACAGGCTTGCCAAGAAAATGCCAATAAAGTGGCAACGCGTAAAGCCTCTTTAAATGCACTCAATGCCTATGGCCCTTCATGGCCCAGTTTAATAGGCGGCTCTGCCGATTTAACCGAATCTAACTTAACCTGGTGGCAAGGTAGCCATATTTTAACAGCAGAAAAACCAGCGGGTAATTACATCCATTTTGGCGTGCGTGAATTTGCCATGAGTGCCATCGCCAATGGCCTAGCGCTACACGGAGGGTTTATCCCTTATGTAGGCACTTTCTTAACGTTCTTAGATTATGCCCGTAATGCCGTGCGCTTAGCGGCCATGATGCGACTGCACGTTATTTTTGTCTACACGCACGATTCTTTAGGTTTAGGCGAAGATGGCCCTACGCACCAACCTGTAGAGCACGCAACGATGTTGCGTATTACGCCACACATGTCTACCTGGCGACCTGCAGATGAAGTCGAAACCGCAGTGGCGTGGAAAATAGCTTTACAACGCAAAGATGGTCCCACCAGCTTGCTCTTATCCAGACAAGCTTTACCGGCCTTAGAGCGTAACCCTGAAACCCTAGCAAACGTAGAACGCGGTGCTTATATTATTTTCGAAAGCCCCGCTTTTCCTTCCGTCATTTTAATTGCTACAGGATCAGAAGTTATTTTAGCCATCAATGCGGCTAAAACCTTACAACAACAAGGTGTCAGCGTACGCGTCGTTTCTATGCCCTCAGTTGATCGTTTCGAAACACAGAGCGCTGAATACAAAGAAAGTGTGTTACCGCGCAAAGTATTGCGTCGCTTGGCCATAGAGGCCGGTACTAGTGCATTTTGGTATCGTTATGTAGGATTAAAAGGACGCGTCTTAGGATTAGATACATTTGGTGCATCCGCACCGGCAGCGGATGCCTTTAAATACTATGGATTTACTACGGAAAATATTATCACTCAAATTAATCTTTTATTGTCGGAGGAATTGTAATGAGTATACGCGTCGCTATTAATGGCTTTGGTCGCATTGGTCGTAATTGTCTGCGGGCCATTTATGAAATGAATAAAGAAAATGACATCATCGTTGTCGCCATTAACGATACCAGCCCTCTAGAAACCAATGCCCATTTGCTACGCTACGATTCCACGCATGGCCGCTTTGCCGCAGAGGTTAGCATTGATAAAGAACATCTCATCGTCAATGGCCACAAGATTATCTGTTTAGCGAATAAAAATGCCCGAGAATTGCCGTGGAAAGAACTCAATATCGATGTAGTGTATGAATGTACCGGCCACTTTACCGAGCGCAGTATGGCAGAACAACATTTAGAGGCTGGAGCACGTAAAGTTTTAATTTCAGCACCGGCAAAAAATGCCGATGCCACCATTGTGTATGGCGTGAATCATTCTGTTTTAAAGAAAACAGATACTATCGTCTCCAACGCTTCTTGTACTACCAATTGCTTAGCCCCTGTAGTCAAAGCATTGCACGACACCATCGGCATTGAACAAGGTTTAATGACCACCATCCATGCCATGACCAACGATCAATCGCTGTTGGATGCGGGTCACAAAGATTTACATCGGGCTCGCGCCGTAAACGCATCCATGATTCCAACTAAAACCGGCGCCGCCGCCGCCATTGGTTTGGTCATACCGGAATTAAAAGGCTGTTTAGACGGTTTGTCCATACGTGTGCCCATTATGAATGTGTCGCTGGTGGATCTCACCTTTAACGCCAAGCGCAACACGACGGCAGAGGAAATCAATCAAGTGTTGAAAGACGCGACGCTTAAAGGCCCACTCAAAGGCATTCTATGGTACAACGACGAACCTTTGGTTTCCATTGATTTTAATCATACGCAAGCTTCATCTATCTTTGACGCCACGCAAACACGCGTTATCGGTAAACAAGCTAAGGTATTCGCTTGGTATGACAATGAATGGGGCTTTTGTTGCCGTATGTTGGATACGTCTGTTGCCATGATGGCCGCTTAACAAGGAAATAATCATGTCTAAATTAAAGCCCTTAGCGGACTTAGAACTTGAAAATAAGCGTGTCGTCATACGCGAAGATTTTAATGTGCCGATGAAAGATGGCCAGATCGTTAATGATGCGCGCATTGTTGCCGCTTTGCCGACTATAGAATACGCATTGGCTAAAGGGGCGGCGGTTATTTTGATTTCCCATCTAGGCCGTCCGCAAGAAGGCGTTTATGATGAGGCGTATACGCTAGCGCCTATAGCCGAGCGTCTAACTCATTATTTAAAACGGCCTGTCACCTTAGTAAAAGATTGGCATCATGGTTTTGCCATCAGTCCGGGTCAAGTTGCCCTGTGTGAAAATGTACGATTTAGTATGGGCGAAACAGCTAACGATAAAACCCTAAGCGCACAACTGGCTAATCTGGGCGATGTGTATGTGATGGATGCTTTTGCTTGCGCCCACCGTGCGCAGGCTT
>VFJT01000031.1 GCA_009885935.1 Gammaproteobacteria bacterium | reverse complement strand
GCCATCCTTGACCACCCATAATCTCCCTGACTATAGGCCATTCGTATCCTGGCAAACCGGACATCTGTACTTTGCGCAAAACCGGACATTTCTACTTTGGGTTGACAGGTATTTCTTCTGTTTTTCCACCAACATAATACCAACAGCCATCTATACGGTGAAATTCACTGATTTCGTGCAATTTCTGTCTACGGCCTTGAAAAAGATAGTGGGCAATAAACTCAACATAAGCTGTATTATCTGCGGGAGTAACCACAGAAGATTTTAGCACTTGTAATCGCAACCACTTAATCTGTTTAGCCCATTCGGTGGCGTTGTCTGGATTAAAAGCAGCCAGGGCGGGACCGCGCATGGTATTAGCGATGTAGGCTATATTCAGCTGGGTATAAGCGGTGTAACGCGAGCGCATTAGGCTTTCTGGATCGGGCGCTATTCCTTCACCACTGATATATTGTATACAACACCGCACGCTATTTTTTGTAGAGCCACAAACACAAGGAATCATTTTTTGGGTAATCGCTATAAATGATAGAATTATGCACAAAAATATCATAAAATTTTAAATTAAACTACCCTTTTTGGGCATTTTATGTTAGGGTTACTGCTTTATTATAATATAGGCGAGGCAATGAAACTGGTAATGTGGCTAAATAAGGCTAATAAAAATACAATGCGTATTTGTTTTAAACTAAGTGTGCTGTTATTTGGGTTGAATGTATTATCAACGGGTTGGGCAGATACTGTTTGCGCCAATAAAGCAGATGATAACAGCCGTTGTTTTACCTCTGAAGAATACCCTGGTATTGATCTTTCCTCTAACCGTGGGGAGCCTGCTGCTGCAGAGCAACAACCCACTAGCTTCTGGTCTAAACTGTGGGGCACGCCTGCGCCTACTGCGCTTTATCCAGGCATGGTCACTTTCCACTTAGAACCCGGTAGCCGCGACGATAATTGGAATAATCAATTAATAGCAGGCACCTATAAGGGTTATTTTGCGGGAACCTTTATAAACTCTTTTTATGACCGAGGCTATGCTGTTGGTATTCAGCGTATGTGGGATACTGAACAGTTATCGGATAACTTTAAAAATAGCGTAGGTTACCGCTTGGGTTTGGTTTCGGGTTATGACGAAAGAATGGTGCCTATAGCGGCTAAGACACCCGTACTACCCTTCCCGCAAATCATAGACGATATTACATGGAAACATGTAGGTATAGAGCTTAGCTGGTGTGTGGATACGGTGTCGGCAGGTTTTGTGGTGACGTTGTAGCACAGGGCTACCCGACGTCATTGCGAACAAGTGAGCGCTAGCGCGGTGATCCAGGGGTTAAAATTCTGGACTTATAAGTACTGCGTTGCTTTATGAGTTCATTGTACATGAAGTTCTTTTTCATTGCCTAAAGTTTCCTGGATTGCCACGGCCACTCGCTAGCGCTCGTGGCCTCGCAATCTGAATGATCCCCACGAATTTTACCATTCTCTCGCTAGCTCCTGACTTATTATATCGGGTAATTTTTCAGGGTCAATAGGTATTGTTGATATCATATCATG
>VFJT01000182.1 GCA_009885935.1 Gammaproteobacteria bacterium | reverse complement strand
TGGATCTGGCTTAAGCATTTTGTTGTGGTTGGGCGGCTCACGAGCCGCCCCTACAGGTTTGTAAGGTAATGGTTACAATGAAGACTAAAATTTCTTGTTTGTTTTTGAGTTTGATTTGTACTTCGGTTTATGCGGCGAATACAGATGAAGCTGCTTTGCCATTATCCAACGATATTAATCTCACTGCGCCGCAACAACAGCAGGGGAATTGGTCTTTTGGTGTCACTGGGGGATTAATGGAATCTAGCACCAACACCAATGTCTCAAATAACACCGTCAATAATAATATCTTGGCAGGTGGTGATGTGAGTTATGGCTTCCCGAATAGCAGTAATGATGCTAGTTTGTCCTACGAAAGAGGACATTAATTAAAGGAGCTATACCCAGCATAATAGAAATCGCTACGGATCCTGCCCGCTGTCGCCGCCGTTAAAATGAATGCGGCAGGTGGCAATATAACGGTCATTGCCGCCGATTTCCACTTGTGCACCGTCGGATACCTTATTGCCTTTGTCGTCTATACGCATGTTCATAATCGCTTTACGGCCGCAATGGCAGATGGTTTTAATCTCGGCCACTTCTTCGGCTAAGATCAATAAATATAAACTGCCTTCAAAGGGTTCACCCTTAAAATCGGAACGCAAACCATAAGTTAAAACGGGTAAATTCAATTGATCCACTATAGCGGCCAATTGGAGTACTTGTAGCTTATTTAAAAATTGTGCTTCATCCACAAAGATGCATTTTAAGGCTGGGCGTTCTTGCTGTAGGGCTGCGACCTGGCTGTATAAGTCGGTGTGAGCATCAAACGTAATGGCATTGGCTTCTAAGCCTATGCGGGAGGTGATGAGGCCCTTTTTGTGCCTATTGTCTAATTCTGGGGTAAACAGCAGTGTTTCCATACCGCGCTCGCGGTAATTGTAATCCGATTGCAACAGGGTGGTGCTTTTGCCCGCATTCATTGCAGAGTAATAAAAATACAGTTTAGCCATGGGGTAGAGTCTCTAAAATAAAAAGGATTATAGCAATTTTGGTGACAGTGTCATATTAATTCGACGTTTTCGGTAAATTATGATATAACGTGACGATAAATAGGGCAGAGCGATAATCCACCATAGCAGAACAGGGTGGAGAGTGTAATGCTACAGATGTATTGAATTGCACAGATCTTCGTCATTGCGAGCTTGCGAAGCAATCCAGGGGTAAAAATCACTGTTTTGTAAGGTTTCTCGTTGTTTATTAGCCTTGCTGTCAGTGGCGCTACTTTCGTTATCTAACATTTTCCTGGATTGCTTCGCTGGCGCTCGCAATGACGACCATGGGTAAGCAAATTACCATGCAATTTAATGACACGAGAAAGCTTTATTCGATACAAGGGCAAATTATGCAAAATACGTTTACGGTAACTCTGGTTGAAACCACATTGTTAACCCCTAAAGTGCGGCATTTAAAGTTAAAACGTCACGATGGGCAGCCGTTGGAGTTTACCCCGGGTCAATTTGTGAGCTTTCATTTTCCTGCTGTAGAAGGAAAAGAAATCCGGCGCAGCTACAGTTTAGCTGCTATCCCCGGACAATCGTCGCATATAGAGTTGGCGTTGGGTTATGTCAAAGGGGGGCTTGCCTCTGAAACTTTGTTCAGTGCCAAGCCTGGAGATCAATTTACACTGAGCGGGCCTTATGGCCGCCTCGTCTTACGCGATGAAAACCCGCAGCGTTACATTATGGTTGCGACCAGCACGGGCATAACGCCTTATAGGTCTATGCTGCCTGCATTGGCGGCTCGTCTTAATCAGGTGAAGGCGGTGATACTGTTGGGCGTGCAAACGCGTACAGATGCTTTGTATAGCGCCGATTTTCTGGCGTATGCGAATCAATATCCTAATCTGGATTTCCGTCTTTGTTATAGCCGTGAAACCGAAAAAGAAGGTTTTTTACCCTGCGAGCATTTAGGCTATGTGCAAGATCAATTTGCTCTTTTAAATCCGTCGCCAGACAAGGACATCGTTTATTTGTGTGGTAATCCCAATATGATCGACGCCGCGTATGATATCTTGAAGGAAAAAGGTTTTAATGCGCAGCAAGTACGTAGAGAAAAATATGTCTCATGAGTGAAACTAAAGCCCTACCGCAAGGCGTACGCGCTTTATCTACGATTGAAATGTGGGAACGCTTTAGTTTCTACATGTTGCAAACCTTGTTGGTATTGTATGCCAACGATTCTCCCGCTGCGGGTGGTTTAGGCTGGTCTGCAGAAGCCGCCATTCGTATTTCGGGAACTTACGGTGCCTTTGTCTACATTAGTCCTGTGGTCGGTGGTTTTATTATCGATAAATTTTTAGGACGTCGTTTGGGTGCGGCTGTAGGTGCTGTGTTAATGGGCATAGGACAGCTGACTATCATGTTGCACAGTACCACCGCTTTTTACTGTGGGCTGTCCTTGTTGGTATTGGGTTGTGGACTGTTAAAACCTAGCCTAAGTGCCATGGTAGGAGAGTTTTTTAGCGAACAAGATCACAAGCGGCACTCGGCGTTTGCTGTATTTTACATGGCCATTAATATAGGCGCTTTAATGGGAACCTTCTTCTCTGGACTCGTGGCACAGCACTGGGGTTATAGGAGTGCTTTTTTATTAGGCGCGTTGGGTTTTATTATCGCTTTAATCAATTTGTCGCTGGCGAGTCGCCGTAGTTTGCGCGATATAGGTTTGCGCCGTAGTGCGGGACAATTGCAGTTACCGCCTTTAACGCCCATAGAAAAAAAGCGTATTAAGGTATATCTGGGCATGTGCATCGCCAATATCGTATGGAATGTAATCTACGCCTTGCCCTTTGGCTTATTAACCTATTATGCCGCGCATAATATTCATAATATCGTCGGTAGTTACACTTTCCCAGTGACTTGGTATGTGGCTTTTTATGCTTTATTAATCATTATATTCAGTTATGGCTTGGCTAAAGTGTACGACTATCTACACGGTCGCGGCATGTCTTTAAGCGTTAACCGTAAATTGTCACTGAGTTACTGGTTTTTAGTGGCGAGTTGTATCAGCTTATTGCCGTTGATCTATGCCATAGAACACAATCCAAATTATATTGGCAGTCCATGGCCATTGATAACGTTCTATGTTTTATTTTGCGTCAGCGAGTTATTATGCATTCCCGTGATGTTAGCAGCGGCTACGCAAATATCCCCTAAAGCGTATACCACCATCATGATTTCAGCGAATATTTCGATCTCATGGGGGCTGGGCAGTTATTTGGGCGGTGAGTTTGGCGCCTTAACCTTGCATTATTCAGCGATGGTATTATTTTCTATAATCATCGTTATTTCAGCGTTTTTGGCTATAGGGCATAAACGCTTTGATGCTTATTATGAAAAATTGACGGGCGCGCAGTAGATCTCGTCATTGCTGTAAGGGTTAAAACTGCTTCTTCGTAGGGGCAGGCCCCCGTGCCTGAACTCTCTAATCATTCGTGGAGTTTTGAGTGTATTCTAGAAGGGCGGGCACGGGGGCCCGCCCCTACGAAAAACGCGGTCATCGTTATTAGTATAGAGACTAAGTTGTCACGGTAGGCCTAGGAAACTTAACGATAAAATGTGCGTATTGCTGTGGTTCTACCTGAGATAAAATATCTCCACCCATATACAGCCACTTTAATCGGCAAAAGCCTAATCCCGGTATCATTTTAGTATTGTGCATCATAAAAAAATTATCAAAGGAACGCACCAAAGTATCCACACGCCAAATTTTTCCTCTTATTTTAAAATGAAACACATCATAATGGCTCTCTTCTTGTGCCCAAATATCAATTTCACCTTTTTCCTCCGCATTGATATGAGAAATCCCTATTTGCAACAAATTCCACATCAAAGCTTGCATAAAAGAAGAGCCGCAGTTAGTTTGAAAATCGTATTGCAGGTTCAGATTAAAAAATTGTTGTTGCTCTTCTTTCCAGGGGTATTGGGCTAAATAATCCTGGACAAAGGCTGCTACATAAAAAGGGGGCTCTGTAGGGCCCGCTAATAATGCTTTGCTGTATGCGTGTAAGGTATCCAAAAAATCCAATTCTTGCGTAATTATATTTTCTAAATCAACTGTATCGACATTTAATTGGCGTTTATTGAGCTGAGGTTCTAATAATTGGCCCTCTAAAGCTAAGTGATATCCTTGAAATAATTCGGGCAGTATTTCCTTAATTCTTTTGCTGTTTGAGCGCATAACGACCAAGGCAGTATTCAGATGGTGAACTAGCGCCTTAATCATATTATGCCACCCTGCAGGTAACTGAGTGAACGATTCCGCACTTATCGGCGGGTTCCCTGGTTCTTGAAACATCTTAATCTCCTTTTCTTCATCTAGCCTTCTTGTCTGGGAATGATGAGCAACGAATTTTTTAATTATGCCATATTTTTCCGGGAAAAGCAAATCTAATTGTCTGAACCCTATTTATTTATGGTACAATGCTGCACGCTAGAAAGTTGTTTGGGGGTATTTTATGGTGATAATTAAAAGGTTCGATACCACGGAATTAATTGAAGATGCTTGTGCATTATTATACAGAGAGTATATCGAAACCGGCTCTTGGATATTTTCAAATAACAATCCATCAGAGTTGAAGATTATTACCAAAAATAACAGACAGCTTCTTGTTGATCGAATTACTTCGCATGCCATTTGGTTTGGTGCTTTTGATAGTGATTATTCTGACAAACTTGTAGGGTGTCTTAGACTATTTAAAGCCACAAAGAACATCCCATTTGAAATAGAAACGTATCCCACAGCAAAAGAGGTTGTTAGGCAGTATATAGAAATTAATAAGCCAAATTTATACGAGGCTTCAAGAGCCTGCGTGGATTCAGAATACAAAGGTAAAAATATTCTCGCCCTGTTATATTTAGGCATGACAGAGTATTGTCAAGAAGAAAAATCTTCCGTGTTTGGCTCAGTTTCGAATGGATATGCAAAATCAGTCTTGCGCCGAATAGGATGGCCCTGTAAAAAAGAGGAAGCTTTTAAGTTTGAAGAATCAGATTCTGGGGCAGTCAATTTTTATTTTACAAGTTACAAAGATCACGAAATAGCCAATATGATTAAAAATATAAAATCATTGGAAAATGCGCGAAAAAAGAAATCTTTGAATATTTTAGATGCGCTCAATATGGTCGCCCAAATATTTCCAGCGCCAATGTATTGGCATGATACAAAAGGTATTGTACTGGGTGTAAATATACGGTGTTTAAAAGACATGGGTAAATCTATTGAAGAGGTATTAGGCAAAACCCCCTATGAACTTTACCCAAAAGAGATTGCGGACTACGTATGGAAAAACAGCGAGCAGGTTTTTAAAAACGGTGAGGCCTTGTCCCAAGAAGAGTATTCTTATGACATTTCAGGGAAAGTTATAGGTACTTATTTATCAATTAAAACTCCGCTATATGATGAAGATGGCCAGGTTCTAGGAGTTTTAGGTACATCAATTAATATTACGGCTGAAAAAGAAGCTGAACGTTTGAAAATAGCGAATGAAAAACAGCAAACGCTTTTAGAGCAAGAAGAGAAATTTAGAAAAGTGGCGAATAAAGTTGCGCACGATATTCAATCGCCCCTGTCCAGTTTATCCACCATCGTCAAAAATTGTGTAGCTATTCCAGAGACTCAACGCATTGCTTTGCGAGAGGCAGCGATCAACATTAAAGATATTGCCAATTATTTATTGGTACAATACGAAAAAAAGGAAAGCGAAGCTCATGGGCCCGAGGAACGTCGTGCTATTTTAGTTTCTATGGTTTTATCAGAAATATTGAGTTCCAAAAAATACCAATATGAAAAGAGACCAATCCAATTTAATATCCATTTTAACCCCGATACACAATTTGCTTTTATTCGCATAGGGCAAAGTGCTTTTAAACGCATGTTGTCTAATTTAATCAATAATGCCGTCGATGCCTGCGAAGGCAACCCGGGTACAGTGAAAGTGACCTTAATAGCAGACAATGAATGGGTAAAAATCGTGATACTAGACAGTGGCAAAGGCATGCCACAGGAAATTCACGACAAAATTATGAATAAGATCGCTTTTACAGCGGGCAAACAATCCGGACATGGCATAGGCTTAACACAAGTCTGGGAGACGCTTGAAGATAATCAGGGTGAGTTGGATATAGATTCTACTTCGGGACAGGGAACGACCATCACGCTTACTTTCCCCAGAATCAGCGCGCCAAATTGGATTGCTGAAAAAATTGTATTGAACCAAAACGATACGGTAGTGATTTTAGACGATGATAGCTCTATACACGGTGCTTGGGATATGCGTTTTGAACCTATTTTAAAGCAACATACAACGCTACAAGTAAAACATTTTAACCAAGGCAGTCAAGCGCTAAAGTTCATTCATGGACTAGATAGGACCGACAAGGAGCATGTTTTTTTGTTAAGCGATTATGAGTTGATTAACCAAAATCTAAATGGCTTAGAGGTGATCGCAGAAACGAGAATTGAACACGCTATTTTGGTGACAAGCCATTATGCCAATGCAGAAATTCAGAAAGAGGCTCTCAAAACCGGCACACGGATCCTACCCAAAGAATTGGTATCCGAGGTTAGCATGCAAATTTTAACCACAGAAGAACAAAATGCTTTGAGAGATCGGTGCAAACAAGTAGAAATGGTCATCGTAGACGACAATCCTGCGTTTACGAAAACTGTGGCGCAGCATATTTTATGGGATAAAGTAACCGATCAATACAATAGCCCCGAAGAGTTTCTCAAAAACGCCCATCGCTATACACGGGATACCAAGATTTATCTGGACAATAATTATGATAACTCATTTTTGAGGGGCTTGGATATCGCTAAAGAGTTACATGAAAAAGGGTTTAAACAACTCTATCTGCTGTCTGGCGATATTTTCGAGCCAAATGAAATACCCGATTATTTGTCGGTGATTAAAAAAGCAGATATCGACAATATTAGGGAATTATAAAAGTTTTTGGCTATAGGACATAAACGCTTTGATGCTTATTATGAGAAATTGACGGGCGCGCAGTAGATCTCGTCATTGCTGTAAGGGTTAAAACTGCTTCTTCGTAGGGGCAGGCCCCCGTGCCTGCCCTCTCTAATCATTCGTGGAGTTTTGAGTGTATTCTAGAAGGGCGGGCACGGGGGCCCGCCCCTACGAAAAACGCTGCGTTAAGAGCATGCATTTAATCCTTACAAAACGCAGCCCTTGCAGCCGTTAAGGTTTTATCCAGCGTCTCGCCATTATGTGCCAGTGAAATAAAGCCTGCTTCGAAAGCAGAAGGCCCTAAATACACGCCTTGCGCCAACAACGCATGGAAAAATTGTTTAAAACGCGCTTCATCGGCGGTTTTCACTTCATCTAAATTCGTAGGCGCCGTGTCGCGAAAATACAAACCAAACATGCCGCAAACGCTGGTGGTAGAAAAGGGAACATCAGCTGCAATGGCTAATTCTTTTAAGCCCGTTAATAACTGTGTAGTGTGTTGTTGCAAGGCGGTATAATATTCTGGATGGGCCGCCAATTCCGTTAAAGTGGCAAGGCCTGCCGCCATGGTAATAGGATTGCCCGACAAAGTGCCGGCTTGATAGACGGGGCCTATGGGCGCTAATTGTTGCATGATGCCGCGTTGTCCGCCAAACGCACCCACTGGCATGCCGCCGCCGATAATTTTACCAAAGGTAGTCAGATCCGGTGTGATGTTATATAAACCTTGTGCGCCTTGGGGGTGTACGCGAAAGCCCGTCATCACTTCATCAAAGATTAATACGGAATGATACTTATCACATAAAGCACGTAACCCTTGTAAAAAACCGGGTTTAGGTAAAACACAATTCATATTGCCCGCAATAGGCTCGACGATAATGGCGGCAATGTCGTCGCCATACTGTAAAAATAAATTTTCTACCGCGGCTAAGTCGTTATAGGGAGCAAGTAATGTGTATTCGACTACTGCGGGGGGTACGCCTGGTGAGCTGGGATGACCAAAGGTGAGCGCGCCGGAGCCCGCTTGTACCAACAACCCATCGCTGTGGCCATGATAACAGCCTATAAATTTAATGATCTTATTGCGATGCGTATAACCACGCGCCAAACGTATGGCGCTCATGGTGGCTTCGGTGCCGGAATTGACCATACGAATTTGCTCTACAGAAGGGATCAGGCTGCAAATCTTTTCGGCCAACAGAGTTTCTAATTCCGTAGGGGTACCGAAACTCAAGCCATTGTCTACGGCTTCGTGCACGGCTTTAATCACGGCAGGGTGATTGTGTCCCAAAATCATCGGCCCCCAAGAGCCTATGTAATCCACATAGGATTTGCCGTGTATGTCGGTGATATAAGGGCCTTTGGCCTTGGCGATGAACACCGGTGTGCCGCCTACATAACCAAAAGCGCGCACGGGAGAATTTACGCCACCGGGGATATAAAGTTGCGCTTTTTCAAAGGCATTGTTACTGGACACGGGCATAGATAGTAGACTCCGGTTTTATACAATCGTAGGGGCGGGCCCCTGTGCCCGCCCTAACGAGGGCAGACACGGGGGTCTGCCCCTACGACGCTTTTTACAAGGGCGGGTTGTGCATATTATCCCACGATAGCCCCAAAAATGGTATACTAGGCACAATCGTCGAGGTAACACTATGATCATTTCCATTATTGCCGCCATGGCCGAGGGGCGCGTCATTGGTTTCAATAACCGCATGCCGTGGCATTTGCCTGCGGATCTACGCCATTTTAAGG
This sequence comes from Gammaproteobacteria bacterium, assembly GCA_009885935.1. GTDB lineage: Bacteria > Pseudomonadota > Gammaproteobacteria > UBA1113 > UBA1113 > VFKP01. The sequence continues at coordinate 11,236 of VFJT01000182.1, read as the reverse complement.
CCTTAACCCTAGGCAAACCCGTTGTGATGGGGCGACAAACGTATTTATCTTTAGGCAAAGCCTTGCCAGAACGGCGCAATATCGTCTTAACACACGATGTTAACTTTGTGGCCCCGGGTTGTGAGGTAGCGCACAATTGGCAACAAGTCGAAGCTTTGTGTGCAGCTTGCGCTGAAATAATGGTTATAGGGGGTGCCGCAGTGTATGCGCAAATACTGCCAAAGGCCCAGCGTTTATACTTAACTGAAATAGAGTTAGATACCACAGGCGATCGGTTTTTTCCGCAGTGGAATGAAAGTGAATGGGAGCTAGTGGCTGAAGAAGCCTTTGCTGCCGATGATAAAAACCATTATGCCTACCGTTTTTTAGAATACAGGAGAATATCACTATGAGTGTAGCGGCAATGTATACCCCGGGCGCAAATGCCCATGAGTATTTAAAAGTAACGCCTGCAGCCATCGCGCGCATAGCCGAGTTATTGGCTGAAGAAAAAGATATGAACACACAGCTGCGCATTTATATCGAAGGCGGCGGTTGTTCCGGCTTTCAATATGGTTTTATCTTGGATGAAGAACGTAAAGAAGACGATACGATTGTTTCTTGTCCGGTCGCTAAAAACGATGCCGCTTACAAGACGCGCGCTGAAATTCACATTTATATCGATCCTCTAAGTCTACAGTATTTAACGGGCGCGGAATTGGAGTATAAAGACGATGTAGAAGGGCAGCGCTTTATCATCCGCAATCCGCATGCGCAAACCACCTGTGGTTGTGGTAGTTCCTTTTCTCTGAAGGAAGACGAAGCGAAGGAAGGCGATGAATAGCAGTGCCTGTCATTGCGAGCTTGCGAAGCAATCCAGGAAAATATTCGGTAACGAAAAGAGACATCACTTACAGCAGGGTTGATAGATAACGTGAAACTTTATAGAGCAGTGATTTTTACTCCTGGATTGCTTCGCAAGCTCGCAATGACGGGATCAGCGTGGAGAGTAGTTACAGTTACTCTTTTATTATCGATGATGAGTTCAACGCTGCTGGCAGCGACCTCTTCTGATGGCACCTTGCATTGTATCCCCAATGAAATACAATTGAATGATAAGGGCGAAATTCATTTTGGCGTGCCCGATAACAAAGCACAATTTTTCTTAGTGCGTAGTCAGTACGATACACCTTTAACATTAGATTTTCCTGCAGGTCATATAGGCGCCAGTGCGGGTTTAACGCAAGTAATAGGTCCTAGATCGTGGGCAATGTATGTATATAAACCCACGGCCGATACGGTGCGTACCGAAGCGGGTAGAGAGCCGCCCTTTTGGAACTGTACAGCGGCGGCAGATACTGCAGCGAGTATAAAAACAATAGCCGTTGCAAAAACGGTTTCTTGCCATCACAGTATTTGGACCTGTGCTCTGACCAGCAATGATGCCGCAATGCTATTGTCAGCGCGTTACCAACAACAGGCTAAGGATTTGAGCCATTCTTTTTGGTTGCCTCTAGGCGACGCACAATATCAGTCCGTATATTTTCTGACGGATCTACAGAAATGATCCATTATCGTAGGGGCAGACCCCCGTGTCTGCCCTGTCACGGGCGGGCACAGGGGCCCGCCTCTACGTATTTTAATGCGAAGAGTATATCAAGCGTCTCTAAAAGTCCAAAACTTATGCGCGGAATAATTCCACCCTAAAACCAACACCGTTGTCAGTATTTGTGCTGGCATATAATGTAATTTTACTAGCGTTTGCAGCATCTGCAATAAAGCACCATTCATAAAAAAAGCGATGGCAAAAACGATTGTAAACTGGATAATAGCTTTGTGATGTTTTTTTTGCGAGGCAAAAGTGTGTTTACGGTTCAAAACATAATTGACTAAACCACCCAACAAATAACCCAAACTGGAACCCAAAACAGCGCTGCTGTGAAAAACCTCTACACATAAGATTAATAATATATATTGGCTTGCAGTTGCTAAAAATCCCACCCACAGATAATGCAGCATTTCACGATGCCATTGACGGGATATTTTGCTGTCTATGTAGCGCGGCAGTAAGGACATACTTAACGCTTTTCCTGAAATTTTGTTTTAAGCTTCTTAGGTACCAATTCGTTTTTGAGCGTAACGTATTGTGGCAAGCCATTCTTATAGGGCGGATAATCTTCGCCTACAATCAACGGCGTCAGGTAATCTCGACACGCTTCTGTAATGCCAAAACCATCTGCGCGTATAAAATGTTTAGGTAAACATTTTTCTTGATTGGCGACTGTTTCTAAAGGGGTGGTGCCTATGCTCCAACGGTATTGTTTGCCCGCTTTGCGCACGATGGTGGCCATAATGCCGCTTTTACCCTCTAAAGCAAATTCGATGGCCTTATGACCCAACGCATAAGCTTGCTCTACATCGGTTTTAGAAGCGATATGGCGCGCGGCGCGTTGTAGATAATCGCACACCGCCCAATGGTATTTATAGCCTAATTTGCTTTTAACGAGTTGTGCAATCACGGGTGCTACACCGCCCAATTGCGTATGGCCAAAGGCATCTTTTAAACCGGCACTGGCAATGAACTCACCCGCACTGTTCTTTACACCTTCAGAGACTACAATGGCGCAATAACCGTATTTTTTAACGCACTTGTCGACCTTTTCTAAAAAGGCTTTTTCATTCAAAGCAATTTCGGGGAATAAAATGATGTGTGGCGCCTGGCCTTCTTGATCAGCCGCCAATCCGCCTGCCGCAGCGATCCAACCCGCATGACGTCCCATGACTTCCATAATGAATACCTTGGTGGAGGTTGCGGCCATGGAGGCTACATCTAAACCCGCCTCGCGTATGGAGACAGCAACGTATTTGGCCACCGAGCCAAAGCCAGGGCAATTGTCGGTGATGGGTAAATCGTTATCTACCGTTTTAGGAATGCCTATGCACGTTAAGGGATACCCCATCAGCTGACTCATTTGCGCCACTTTGTGGGTGGTGTCTTGCGAGTCGCCGCCGCCATTGTACATGAAATAGCCAATATTATGGGCGGCAAACACTTCAAGCAGACGCTCATATTCGGCTTTGTGCTCACTCAAACCTTTTAGCTTATATCTGCAAGAGCCAAAAGCGCCGGCGGGGGTGTGGTATAAAGCACGGATTTGGGCTTTGGATTCCAGCGTCGTGTCGATCAATTCTTCATGCAAAGCGCCCAAAATGCCGTTACGCCCTACTAATACCTTGCCAAAGCTTTTTTTATGGGCGCGAGCGGCTTCGATTAAGCCACAAGCGGTGGCATTAATAACGGCGGTAACGCCGCCCGACTGAGCATAGAATATGTTTTGTTTGGCCATGATGTACTAAAACCCTGGGTTATAATATATGGGATGCAGTATAACAGAGTAGGGAATGTAAAATGAAGCCTAGATTTTGAGCAGGTACAAAGTACAAAAGTGAAAAGTCCTTGTGCTTTTCTAAAAATAAATTACCCGGGAGTCGACCGAAAGAACGCGTTACTTAATATTTCCTTAAGGTTTCATGTGTATAACTCCTAACACTGTAATTTTAAAACAATGAATGAGGGTAACATAATATGGCAGCTTTTAATCCGAAAGAAATATTCAAAGAGAAAAAAGAACAATTAAACACTATATTTCAGGATCTTAGAACTAATAATATGCATCTAGACCAAGACTCTACCTTGGTTTTGTTGGATGTGGACAATACGCTTGCGTATTTAGAGAATCGTGGCGGCGGTTATAATGAGTTCCTTATCAACAAGCTACGAGATCTAGCCAAAGATCCTAAAGTGAAATTTTGTCTTTGCACGAAAATGAGTTTGGCAGAAATAAAAGCCCCTGCAGCTGCAGCAAAGCGTACGCAGGTGTTGTTAAAGCTTAAAAAGCAGGGTATTGATATAGAGCGAGTGGTTATGCCTGGCGATTTAGGGCATAAACATCCGTTGGCTGTAGAGTTTTTAGAGAAACAGGTTCTAATGTTAGAAAAAGAAATAATTGATCTTATGGATAAAATAGCAACCCCAAATTTTTTAGAAGCACAAGTAGCAGAAATAAAACAACAATTAAAGCAGTTTTCTGTACTAAAAGAGGGTTCACAGAAGGCAGAGTTTTTTAAAAATATTGTAACAGTTCTAGAAGCTATGTACGAGAAGATACCAGGCCAGCCCGGGCGAAAGGCTGCCGTAGAGAGTATAAAAATCACAAGGCAACTGTTAATTAGGATCAATGCCTTGCAAAGAAAGCGAGATAATTCTAAAGCGGGGTTTCCTCACATTGCGGGTTCTTCATTTGTAGAACACTATATTCCTGCTTTTGAAAATACTGCTGAACACGAACAACATGAAAATGACAATGATTGTTTAGCCATGCTGGATAGAGAGGTTTCTCAAAGTGTATTAAAGTTAAGTGAAGATGATGGTAGCCTAGAAGAAAGTTATTCAAAGGCGCCTCTTCTGGATGCTCTTTTTTCAGAAGAAGCCACTGGTATCCCTGGAAAGATCATATTTTTTGATGATAGAACAGAATGCATTAGTTCTGTTGAGAAACGAATTGAACAAATTAATACTGATCGTCTAGGGAAGGGTGGGTATTCCATAAGATTTGTAGGTGTACATTTGCAAAATGACGGGAAAGATAATGAGGCAAATAGGTCGGCAATTACAAGTGCAGTAGAAGAGCATCTTTCTGATAAAAAAATCCCATTTCGAGCAAATAATTTTACTGAGGAAGAAAGAAAAACGTCTTTGGAAGCAATTAAGAAAGAACTCAAGGCTGTCTTCCCGTCAAATAAAAAGATAATTGATCCTTTGCTTCTTCTTGCTAAGGGAGCAGATGCAACAGCACTGTATTATTTAGCGCAAATGGCGGCTAAAGATAAAGGAGCCTTTGGATTGCCTGAAGATCAGGTTTCTGCATATTATTTGGCTAAGTTGGCATTGCAGTTTGCTACAAGTAAAAAGGATGAAGAAATAGTAACTGCATTTATAGCAGCTTTAGAGAAGAAAAATCTAAATTTGAAAAATGGTGCGTCTACTTCTAATCCAAAATTTCCTGAAATCAATGGATTTTTGCCATCAGAGCTGTATCACAATTATGAACATATCTTGCGTGGAGAGCGGGCATTACCTCCAGCTAAAAGCAGCTCGTCTTCGTCTAGCAGTTCGTCTTCGTCTAGCAGCTCGTCTTCGTCTGGCGAAGCAGCACAACTTGAGGGATTAGTGTCCAAAGCAGATAGTGGAGATATCTCTGCTAATCTAGCTCTAGCAAATATTATAATGACTGGCCTATGGGGTTATGCCAAGAACGCAGATGCTGCGCAGTATTATATCGAGCGAGCCTCTGAATTATTGAACGAACAGCCTAAAGGAGAACGTAAAGATTTTTATGACCAATTAATTGGAATCTCGAAACAGCAGTTGATCGATGCGAAAAAAGAAAAATCAGAAGAAAGCCTATTGCCTCACATAGAAGAGTTGGATCTCCCACTTTCTTTCTTATCTGGGTCTTCCGATCCCATAAGTAGTAGCTCTAGCCGGAATGTTCAGGACGAAACGACTGAAGTCAAACATATTGTTCAAGCTGCGACCTTACTTTTAGAAAAAGTAAGCCGGCCTAATTATAAGAACGAAATATTGATAGATAAATCACTGCTCTCAAAGTCAACGACGGTCGAGCCAGTCGAACGTATTTATGCGGCATTGCGCAAAATGATTAAGATTAGCTGCAGCACAGGCATAATACAGGCCAGATATACTATGATACAGGGTATCCTAGCGCTCAAAAAAGCAGCCGAAGACGGCCTCGAAGGGAATGGCAAGAGCAGCAGTTCTTCATTTTTTGGCAGCGTACCCAATGCAAAGCGTATGGCGTTCTACACAGAAATCTTAGGCGAAGCAAACAAAATGCTGTGTACATTTAAAAAATTGTATCCTGCAGAGATTCAAGCGATAGAAAAGCAATCAGTATCTTTTCAGAGCAGTTCCCCAAAAGGCTAAGCTTTGCCCCAGCGACCGTTTTGAACAAAATTCGGTCGCTGGGACCTCACTTGTATCATATTGCATCTATTTTGCCATTGCCCTATAATCCCGCAGATTGCTCGATCATTTTTAAGGGTTCATTATGAAAGGCTTGTTGGCGTTGCTGCGTTTATGGTGGGATATCTGTCGCTTTAAGCGCGATCCTGCGGATGTCCCTTATTCGCCTACCTTATTGGCCGTTGTGGCAGCGTGCCAGTGGGTTTTAGCCTATGCAGCCTGGACCAACAGCAAGAGCTGGCAATACGGTCTTTTGGCCGCGAGCATTTACGTTGCTACCATATTATTTTTGCCCTATCTAGTCCTATTAGCCGCACACAAGACGGCGCGTTATGTGCAAATGCAGGCGGCCTTATTAGGCACGTCGCTGTTGCTGAATTTAGTGGCGGCGATCCTCATTGTCTCTAGTGCCTTTTTAGCGCAAAGTATTCCCTTTTTACAATATTTGGTTTTATTCGTCATTGTCTTGATGGTCATTTGGGCTGTGGCGGTGCAGGGTAAAATTTATCAATCGGCCCTGGAAAAATCGCGTTTCGTAGCCGTTTGTATCGCTGTATTCGTGTTATTAGCGAGCTCCAATATCTTTGAGGGGGTAATGAAGTTATTGCAATGGATCAAGGCCAGCGTGTTATGAGCCGTCATTTGCACATCTTAGGGATCTGCGGCACGTTTATGGGCGGGGTTGCGGCTCTGGCTAAAGAAGCGGGTTTTAGCGTCAGCGGTGCCGATGAAGCGGTATATCCGCCCATGAGCACGCAATTAACCGCCTTGGGCATAGCCTTACACCAAGGTTACGATGACACACTGTCAAAAACTATTCCCGACGATATCGTTATAGGCAATGCTCTATCTAGAGGCAAACCCATCGTCGAAGCCATTTTGGCGCGCAACTTGCCCTATTCTTCGGGGCCGGAATGGTTATACCGGGAAATTCTACAACAACGTCATGTCATCGCTATTGCCGGCACGCACGGTAAAACCACCACGACGAGTTTAGTAGCGTGGATCTTAGAATGTGCAGGCTTAAAACCAGGTTTCTTAATAGGCGGTGTTCCTGAAAATTTTGGCATTTCAGCGCGCCTAGGCGACAGCGAATTCTTTGTCATAGAAGCCGACGAATACGATAGCGCTTTTTTTGATAAACGGTCTAAATTTATACATTATCATCCGCGCACTTTGGTGATTAATAATCTAGAATTCGATCACGCCGATATCTTCGCCAATCTGGGCGAAATCCAAAAACAATTCCACCATTTGCTGCGTATCGTGCCTAGCAATGGTACGGTGATAGTGCCGGCTAGCGATGCAGCCATCCAGCAAACCTTGAATCTAGGCGTGTGGACGCCAGTGGTGTATTTAGGACGAGATTTTAGAGCGCAATCCTTAAAAGACGATGGCAGCGAGTTTAAGGTTTATTATCTAGATAAAGAGCAGGGCACGGTGCGTTGGAATTTATTAGGGCAGCACAATATACACAATGCCTTGGCGGCCATTGCTGCTGCGCATGCGGTGGGCGTGCCTATAGCCACCGCCCTAGCGGCTTTGCCCGAATTTAAAAATGTTAAACGGCGTTTAGAGAAAAAAGGTGTAGCGCATGGTGTCAGCGTCTATGATGATTTTGCCCATCACCCCACGGCGATCGCCACCACTTTACAAGGCTTGCGTGCGCGTATAGGCGACGCCCGTTTATTTGCTTTGTTGGAATTAGGCTCTTATACCATGCGCACCGGCGTGCACAAAGCCACGTTACCATCATCCTGGGGTGATGCCGATGAAATCGTTATCATTAGACCTAACCCCGATTGGGGCGTAGACGATTTAATCGCCGCTTCAAAATGCCCCGTAACGGTGTTAGATACCTTAGAAGCCATAGTGGCGCATTTTAAAGCCAAGGCCAAAGCAGGCGATCACCTCGTCGTGATGAGTAACAAAGGCTTTGGTGGCATACATCAGCAATTATTGGAAGCGTTGTAAGTTATGTATCCGAAAATTGCTGCGATACAAATGTGTTCTAGCGAAAATTTGGATGAAAACCTGCAAACAGCGCATCGTTTAATTGGCGAAGCCGCGGAGCTAGGGGCAAAGTTGATTGCCTTACCGGAAATGTTTCCGTTAATAACGGATAAAAGCGATCTGCGTTTACAGGCGCGAGAATCCTTTGGTCAGGGTAAAATTCAGGATTTTTTAGCACACACAGCGCAGCAATATGGCGTGTGGTTAGTGGGCGGAACTGTACCTATTTTGAATCAACAAGGCGATAAAGTGCGCGCAGCCTGTTTAGTGTATAACGAGCTAGGAGTTTGTGTTGCACGGTATGACAAAATACATTTATTCGATGTAGTGTTATCGGCTACGGAATCTTATCGCGAATCAGACAGTATAGAAGCCGGAGAAAATAGCGTAGTCGTGGAAACCCCTTTTGGGCGTTTGGGCTTAGCCGTCTGTTATGATGTGCGTTTTCCGGAGCTATTTAATGAATTATTTAAAAAAGGGGCTGAAATTATTGTCTTGCCATCCGCTTTTACTGTTAAGACGGGAGAGGCGCATTGGCATCTATTAACACGCGCGCGGGCGGTGGATACCTTTTGTTATCTATTAGCGCCGGCGCAAAGTGGCGTGCATGCCAGCGGGCGTAAGACCTATGGTCACAGTGTCATTATTAACCCTTGGGGCAGCATTATTGCTGAGTGTACAGCAGAAAAATCAGATTTTATTTGCGCCGAAGTGAATTTAGATGAATTATATCGTGTGCGCCAAGCGATACCTATAAGAGATTATAAGTAAAATAGGATCTCCTCGTAGGGGCAGACCCCCGTGTCTGCCCTGCACGAGCGGGCACAGGGGCCCGCCCCTACGGTAAAACCACGCGATACTGATAGAAAGGAGAGTAATTATAAAAATGTCTATAGCAGCATTATTAAACGATAAAACCAAAATCAATACGACAGTGAGTGTTGAAGGCTGGGTGCGTACGCGCCGCGATTCCAAAGCAGGCATGTCCTTTATTGCCTTATACGATGGCTCTTGTTTTGCGACAGTGCAAATCATCGTTCCCAATGACTTGCCCAATTACGACAGCGAAATATTGAAGCTGACTGCAGGCTGTTCCATACGGGTTGTGGGTAAACTCATCCCTTCAGAAGGGCAAGGGCAAACGGTGGAAATAAAAGCGGAGTGCGTGACAGTGATTGGCTTTATAGACAATCCAGAACAATATCCGATTAGCCCTAAGCGACATACTTTAGAATATTTACGGGAAGTGCAACATTTGCGCCCACGCACGAATATTATCGGCGCTGTGGCCAGAGTGCGTCATAGTGTGGCGCATGCAATCCATGAATTTTTCCATCAACAAGGCTTTTTTTGGCTCAATACGCCTATTATCACCACCAACGATTGCGAAGGTGCGGGGGAATTATTTCGCGTCAGCACTTTAGATCTAAACCGTATTCCTAAAGACGATCAGGGTAAAGTGAATTTTAAGGAAGACTTCTTTAGCCGCGAAACCTTTCTGACGGTATCGGGGCAGCTCAATGCCGAAGCCTATGCTTTGGCCTTATCGAAGGTTTATACCTTTGGTCCTACCTTTAGAGCAGAAAATTCCAATACCAGTCGTCATTTGGCCGAGTTTTGGATGATAGAGCCGGAAATGGCGTTTGCCACGTTAAAAGAAGATGCGGCTTGTGCCGAGGCTTTGTTAAAGTATGTTTTGGCAACGGTGTTGCGTGAACGCGCCGACGATATGGCCTTTTTTAATGAATGGGTAGACAAAACGTGTATTGCTCGTTTAGAACAAGTTGTTTCCAATGATTTTGTCACCATGACTTACGGCGAGGCAGTGGCGATTTTAGAAAAAGAAAATAGCCGCTTTGAATATCCCGTGAGCTGGGGCATCGATCTACAATCCGAACACGAGCGTTATTTGGCCGAGCAAACTGTGAAAGCGCCGGTGATCCTGACAGATTATCCTAAAGACATTAAAGCGTTTTACATGCGTTTAAATGACGATGGTAAAACGGTGGCGGCGATGGATGTATTAGCACCCGGCATAGGCGAAATCATCGGCGGTAGTCAGCGCGAAGAGCGCTTGGATGTTTTAACGCAACGCATGCAAGACAGCGGCTTGAACCCGGAAGAGTATAGCTGGTATTTAGATTTGCGCCGTTATGGCAGCGTGCCGCATGCGGGTTTTGGCTTGGGTTTTGAGCGTCTATTGAGTTATATCACCGGGGTCGCTAACGTACGCGATGTGATTCCGTTTCCACGCGCGCCCGGGCAGGCGAAGTATTAGTTACGGGCTGAGAGATTCCGCGAATTTAGCACACGGTTTTTGTAACTATCCGTGTCTATAAAATAAGTCTCGAAGCGCAGCGTCACCTGTTCCGTCATTGCGAGCAAGTGAGTAGTTGATCTACAATAGAATCTATGTACAATAGCGTTTACGGAAAGATTAAGTTGCACTAAACTGGATGAACGCAGCGCGGCAATCCAGGAGATCTTAGGCAATGAAAATGAACATCATGTACAATGGAATTTATAAAGTAACACGATACTTATAAATCTAGAAATTTTACCCCTGGATTGCTTTGCCTTGTTCGCTGCGCTCACTGGCTCGCAATGACGGGGCCCAGGCTCCGTGGCATTGTAGAAAGTCATGGTGCGTAACTCACAGGATTAATTACTTCCAGCTTTTTATGCTGTTTACTTATAAACTTATAAATGGATATTGCTTGTAAGTTTCTCCGCTACTAACCACACCGATCTCTTCTCTGATAGCATCAAGCAAGCTCATTAGTATTCGTTTCATCTGATTTTCAGCAAACCGCCTTAGAATTTCATTTTTAACAAAATCAGTATCATTGTTCTTATTATCAAGATTAATTCTATTCTCTATTAAATGGTTTAAAACAAGGTCTATTTTACATGTCTTAGACGCAACCTGAAATATGTGCTGAACATCTCGGAGAGAAATTAAATTTTCGTCTTCAGGAAAACCTTCCGGTAGTTCTTCTTTATTTATCTCACCTTTAAATAAACTTCCGTTTTCATGTACAATAAGGTAAAACAGATATTTCTCTTCATATTTTAAATATATAGTCCTAGGGTAACTACTCGCCCCATCATTGCATCGTCGCTGCGCTCCTCACAATGATGGGGCGAGTGGACACAAATATTTTAAAATTTTCTCAAACCCCCTTATCCAATAAATTC
>VFJT01000138.1 GCA_009885935.1 Gammaproteobacteria bacterium | reverse complement strand
TTCCTTGCGGTTGCTCTACCTAGGGCAGGCACGGGGGCCTGCCCCTACGATTACAGGTTCAATTACAAACACCTTAATTGTTTTATCGTAGGAGCAACCCCCTGTGGTCGCCCACCTAGGGCAGGCACGGGGGCCTGCCCCTACGAAAACCAAGCGCAGCGGTTTACAATCATATCCTCAATTGTAAACATCTCTACCCCAACCACACCCTCGCCGTGGCAAATAATCTTTGCCATGGCGTGTATTCGGTCCACTCGGGTGCACGCCACGAACATTGCCAGGCGCGATAACAGCGCTCGGGATGGGGCATCATGATCAATACACGACCATCGCTAGAGCTAAAGGCCGTAGCGCCCGCAGCACTGCCATTAGGGTTAAATGGGTATAACCCCGTCGCATTGCCTAGATGATCTAAATAACGCAATGCGGTTAACGCTTTGTCTTTTAATGCCGCATCGGGCCATTGCGCTAAACCCTCACCATGCGATACCACTATAGGCAAGCGTGAACCCACCATATCTTTTAATAAAATTGCGGGGCTATTGGTAACTTCGACCATCACCACGCGTGCTTCAAATTGTAACGATTGATTGGCTACAAAGCGTGGAAAGCCTTCTGCCCCTGGAATAATGTCACCTAATTGCGACAACATCTGGCAACCATTGCACACACCCAACGTTAAAGTATCGGGACGATTGAAAAAGCGGCTAAAGGTTTCTTTTAGCATTTCATTCATCAGAATCTCTTCACTCCAGCCACGCCCAGCGCCTAGAACATCGCCAAAGGAAAATCCGCCGCAAATGGCTAACACTTTAAAATCATCTAAATGTATGCGCTGGCTGATAATATCCGACATATGCACATCGACTGCAATAAAACCTGCTTGCATAAACGCGGCTGCCATCTCCACTTGGCCATTCACACCCACTTCGCGTAAAATAGCCACTTTAGGTTTGATACCAAAATCTAAGTAAGGCGCTAAAATATCGTCCTTGAAATCAAAGCTAGGCGAACTGTATAGACCGGGATCGTGTAACAGCGCGATACGTGAAAATTCTTCTTTTGCACAAACAGGATTATCACGCAGCGCTTGCATACGAAAACTCACTTCACTCCACTCGCTCTGCAAAGCTGCTCTGTGTTCTTCCAATATTTTCTTACCGCCATGGTAGAATGAAATCACTTCGTTAATGGCCAATTCACCGATCACATGGCTACAATGGGCTAATTCATGTAGCTCCAATTGCTCTAATACTGCAGGTAAATGCGCTTTTTCAACTTGAATGACCGCGCCCAACTCTTCTGCAAATAAGCTTGCAATGGGATCGGCACCCAAAGCGTCTAATTGAATCGTTAGTCCCGTATGGGCAGCAAATGCCATTTCCACTAAGGTGACGAACAAACCGCCGTCAGAACGATCGTGATAAGCCAATATCTGATTATTTTGATTGAGCTTTTGAATCACATTAAAAAACTGTTTCAATAATTTTGGTGAATCCACATCGGGTGTTTTTCCTTTGCCCGCTTCGCTATACACTTCACTTAAAATGGAACCGCCTAAACGATGTTGCCCTTGCCCTAGATCGATCACTATCAACATCGAATCGTCATAGGTAATTTGCAACTGCGGCGTTAAGCTCAAACGCACATCGTAAACGGGCGCAAAAGCCGAAATAACTAAGGTTAAGGGCGAAATCACCTGCTGCAGAACCCCATCTTGCTGCCATTGCGTTTGCATGGACAAGGAATCTTTTCCCACGGGAATAGTCAGATCTAAACTCACGCATAGCTCTGTGGCTACGGCTTTAACGGTATCCCATAAAGCAAGCTCTTCACTTTGAATTCCACAGGCGGCCATCCAATTGGCGGATAATTTAATATCGCTTAATTTTTCGATGGCAGCAGCAGCGATATTGGTAATCGCCTCCCCTACCGCTAAACGCCCAGAAGCTACCGGATTGATAATGGCTACCGGACTGCGTTCGCCTATGGCCATGGCTTCGCCGCTGTGCTGGTAAAATCCAGAAACACTCACCGCAGCATCCGCCACCGGCACTTGCCATGGCCCTACCAGTTGATCTCTATACGTTAACCCGCCTACGCTGCGATCGCCGATGGTGATCAAAAAGCCCTTGTTGGCGACAGTAGGATGTTTTAATACTCGCAGACTTGCTTCTTCTAAATTAATGTGACTGTGTTTAAATGCTATAGATTTTTTACTGGACACACTCACATGACGTGTAAACGGCATTTGAGTTTCTAATAAAAACTTTAGATCCATGTCTACTACATTATTTTTGTGCTCGCGATCATAAACGATTAGCTGTGGTGCGTCCGTAACGACACCGACCACGGCAAAGGTGCATTGTTCACGTGTTGCTATTTTTGAAAATTCTGCCAATCTATCTTCTGTGATCACCAAAACATACCGTTCTTGAGCCTCATTACACCACAATTCCAAGGGCGATAAACTTTCATCCGCACTAGGAATAGCACGCAACTCAATGTGAGCACCACATTCATGTTCATACACTAATTCCGGAATCGCATTGGATAATCCTCCGGCACCCACATCGTGAATACTCAGAATCGGATTATGACGGCCCAAGGCCCAACAGTGATTAATAACTTCCTGGGCACGGCGCTGCATTTCAGGATTAGCACGCTGCACCGAAGCATAATCCAATGCTATATTTTGATCAACCGATACTTGTGACGACAAAGCACCGCCACCCAAACCAATGCGTAGGGCAGGCCCTCCTAAGACAATAATCAAGGCGCCGCTAGGCAAATTTTCTTTAGCAAATTGTGGAGCACGAATCATTCCCAAACCACCGGCTAACATTACGGGTTTATGATACCCCCATTGTATGTGATCCACGTTTTGCTCAAAGCTACGAAAATAGCCACAGGTATTAGGTCTACCAAATTCATTGTTAAAACTGGCAGCGCCTATGGGGCCTTGTAGCATGATAGTCAGTGCCGAGGCTTTATTTTTCGGTGTATTTTGCGGTTTTTCCCATTCCTGCTTAAAACCGGGAATATTTAAATTAGACACACTAAATCCCGTTAACCCTGCCTTGGGTTTAGCGCCACGACCCGTTGCGCCCTCATCGCGAATTTCGCCGCCAGAGCCCGTGGCTGCTCCTTGAAAAGGCGCAATGGCCGTTGGATGATTGTGTGTTTCCACCTTGATCACCATGGCCAAATTTTCATGATGTAACGCGTACTGTTGATTGTGAGCACACGGCCAAATCGCTTGTACATCCCGTAAACTGATAATAGCACCATTATCAGAATATGCCGAAAAAACATCGTCGGCATAGTGATAATACGTTTCCTGAATCTGTGAAAACAAGGAATTCGTCTGTTTTTCACCATTGACAATCCAATGACTTTTAAAAATATGATGGCGACAATGTTCAGAATTCACTGAAGCGTACATCATCAATTCAACATCGCTGGGATCACGTCCTAAACGCGCATACTCGGCGCTGATAGCAGCGATAGTACTTTCATTAAAGGCATACCCTTTTTCTGTGCTTAAAGCAAAACGTTCCGCGGGTGATAGAGTTAACCAACGAACTGATGCTAATGGCGCAGCATTAGGCGTATTGAACCACTGGCTGACTTCTTTTGCTTCAACGACACAATCTTGTGTAAGCCTGTCGTAAAATAAATCGGCGATAAGCTGCCATTTTTTAGCATCGATGGCCAATGGCGCTTGCTGGTGAATTTGGTAACAAATCCCTTGCTCTAAACGCGTCACTTCATTTAGGCCTATACGGGCAATAATGTCTTTGGCCTTACTGCTCCAGGGAGATACCGTACCGCGCCTAGGCCATATCCAAAAGCGGTTTAAGCCTGCTTCTATAGGTACTATTTGTGCTTGCAATAAACGGCTTAATGCCACTTTCATTTTTTCGGATAAGTCGTGGCTCATTTCCAGCAAATAGCAAAAATGCGCTTCTACCGCTTCCGTATTGGGCAAGCGATTCATCAATTCATTTTGTAACTGTTGCGCTTTAAACGCGGGTAATGCGGTGTGGCCTAAAAGATAGTATTGCATAGGGGGCTCATTTTTCTGATTGAATAATGAGGTTATTTTAGCTCAAATTGAGCCTAAACGCACGAGGCATTTTTGTGCTATTTATAGACAGATAGCAAGGCGCGCAGCAATTGCGCTTTGTTGCGCGCTTTCAGCTTTTCTTTCATATTGGCGGTGTGCGTTTCTACCGTGCGCCTAGATAAAAAAAGCTCTTCCCCTATCTGCGCTGCAGTATAGCCTTGTGTTAAAAAAGTTGCTATTTGTTGTTCACGCGGGCTCAATGGATTTTGTGCAGAAGCGATTTCCAGCTCGTATTTTATATCATCTCCATTCTTGCAATTAACCATATTCAAGTCTTGTTGCTGCAATGCATTTAAATGCTCGCTACACTGCAAATACAAACGATGTTGATTCGCTTCGTTGATCAGTGGCGATGCTCTTTCTTTAAAGTAGCGATTAAAATTAAGTAAAAGATCCATATCGTTTAAATATAGATTAATCACTCCAGGATTGGTAGAGACGCTGGCGAAAAATACCTTCTCACAATAATCGTGTTCTTTATTCAGAATGGTCATGCCATGATCGATGTTAAAGTCGTTTTTAGCAGAATCAAGAATTTTACTATGGCTTATCAATGTACTGTGACTTACCGCTGTAGACCACAACGCCGCATCTGGTTGATAATATTGCGGTGTTTTTTCAAAGATGCTTTCTGTGTATAGCCCCTGGGAATAATAATGCTCTAGCCAATCACTGCGATTACCCAAACGAAATTCGCTGCCATCGGCATAAGTTCTAACATAAACATAACTACTGATACCTAACTTAAATAAGGGCTGACACAGAGTAACAATATCTTCATGATGCGTAAAACAGGGTAAAAATTTAAGTTGTTGTTTGTTAATGAATTGCGCCATTTTTCAAACTCGCGGAGTAAAATGATGAGGTATTATAACATACCGCGGGTGTTTTTTCAATGCGAGAGGGGCGGCTCGCGAGCCGCCCCTACAGAACGAGCCTCGGAACATTGTAGGGGCGCTTCGTGAAGCGCCCGAATAGCTCTATGAGATAGACACATAAGTCTTGGCCTGCCATGGTTGTAATTGATAAACAGTTAACTCACCCAGTATCCGCGCATGCTCTTCTCCCGACACCCATCGCTGATAGGCTATTTCATCGGCAAAAACCATAAATAAATGGACTTCATCTAGATTTTCGCCAGAAACCATAGGCCATACCGCGTCAAAACCGGGGTATTTTGCAGTAATCGCTTGTAAAGTTTTAACCCATTCTTGAAAAAACACTTTCCCCTCAGCAGTCAAAAAATGCTGCGCATGTTTTATAATCATTTCTTATTTCTCCATATTATATGCTTGCATTAATTGCGGTGA
>VFJT01000180.1 GCA_009885935.1 Gammaproteobacteria bacterium | reverse complement strand
TTTATATCCCAGCCTCTGCTAAAAGCGGACATTTTAACTTGGGACAAACCGGACATTACTACTTTGGGCTAACATAATACGCTCGTTCATTGACAAGGGTCATTCACTTATTTACAATTCGGATCGATAGTGGACTAGAATGCAAAAATGTGTGTGTTTGAAAAAAGGGAATGCAATAGCGATGTTAAGGAGGAAAAATAATATTTTTAGAAGGCAAGCGTACACTAAGCTTTTTATAGTAGCCCTCTTGTTATGCAAGCTCTGTTTTGGCAGCCCTGTTACAATCCCGCCTGCCCCTGTACCACTACAACCCTCCTCATCAAGCCCGCCTTATGCGGTTAACTTTTCTTTGCAACAAGATAGTATGCTGGGTGTTGTAGGGCAATTAAAATCTTTTTTGAGTCTTGATGATGAGCACGCTTTAGCAGCAGAGGTAGATGCTGGCCCTAGAGTTTGGCGTGTGAATGGCACTTATGGCTTTGCCTTGAGCGATAACCATCGCCTGAAATTAACGGCTGAGTATTTACGGGAAGCATTAGATTTTAATTTTTATACGGGCGACACTAGGCAGTGGGTAGATCAAGGTGCTATAGGTGCATCTTATCAATATCTTTTGGCAAACGATATTTTTAAAAGCGTAGCAGTTGGCAGCCATTATTCGCATGCCCCCAGCAAGAATCTTTCGGATAAAACCATCGTCTATGCGGATGGTTCAACGCTAACCGATTATAGACGCATTGCGGGGGGCGACGATTGGAATGGTACGGCTGAGACAGCCTTGCATTTGTGGCCTAAAAGTATGTTGACTGTAGGGGCGGATTATGACCAGGTACGCTACGATACTGAATATTGCACGCAAGAGGGGCAAGATGCACAGGGTTTGGGTGGGCACATACGGTTACAACAATTGTTAAAAACCAATACCCAACTTGAGGCTGAGTCCACTGTGTCCCAGTTGTATAATAGTTATGGCGCGAGTCTTAATTGGCTCTGGGCTTCTACTACCAAAACCACCCTCTCTACAGGCTTAAATTCTAGCTATACACAAGATCACACTACTCTGCGCAATTTTTGGATTAGTGGTATTAACCTGAATGTTGTTTGGGATCCCCCTCAAAACAAACAAGAGAAACAAGAGAAAGCACAGTATGCTGAGCCACAAGTTGCTGCGGAAGACTTAACGACCTGGGTACAAACTCCCGCGGTGCGCATGCCCGATGTGCTGGCCATCAGCGATGAATGTGTCGTTAAAACGGGTAAAACCGGAACATGCCCTTCAAATTTTCAGGTTCAATACAACACCACTACACATACCTATAGTGCGCCGGGTGGATGGTATCAATATTATCCAACACCACTCAGCACCCCCACGGAAGCTTTATGGCTGGCTTTTGATTCTGCTAACGTTACGGGCACTCCTTCGGGTGTCATTTCTTGTCTCTACGGTATAGATGAGAAAAATTTAATCCTGAGGAATAATGCTTTCCAAAATGCAGCCGGTACTGGAACGAGGTGGGTAAACAATAGACCTTCCAATTATTGGCCAAACCCCCCAGAGCCCGATCCCAATTCTAGTTGTCCTGCCCAAACGGCAGCTTGTCCATTTCAAACAGTTTCCCCGTGAGGCGGGCGCATTAACTAAAATAAATAATAAGGATATATAAAGCATGCCTAAAAATAAAGATCAAGAGACACTACAAAATGAGAATGACTATAAAGCTTTAATCAACACCGCACGAAAAGCAAGAGCACTTCCTCCAGGCACCTGTAATCAAGATCAATTCGATGCGATCATTACGGCGACGCCTATAGGGACGATACTGGTTTTTCCTACATGCCCCAATTTGAGTGAGATTCTACTCCCTTCTAACTCGCGCTTGGATATGACGGGTTGCACTACCTTTAGTTCCCGATCACCAGATATTGGTCCACTTCAGGGCACTTTTGATAATACAATCTGGTATAGGCCTCAATGGGCAGGCGATATTATCGGCAGTTTCTTAGGTGCAACATTCGTTCAATTACAAGAACTGGCTTTCCAGCCGATTTTATTTCAAGCACGCTTGAACGGAGCAACATTTACTAATCCTATAACCAAAACACCTTTTTCCATCACGCTAGTAGAAAATACTACTATCACCATAACCGATGGCAGTTTTCAAAAATTAGGTCTTTATGGAAGAAATTTTAGATTCGAGGTAATCTATGGAGGAATAAATTCTGCTGATGATGCCGTATTCTCTTCCGCTCAGTATGTTTTTACTCAGCTCCCTGGCGGTACAGTAAGTTTTCCAAATGGGCAATGGAGTTTCCAATATAATACGCTGACAGCCCCTTTTCCAGTTTCAGCACTTTCTAGTATAGAAGTACCACCCGGTACAGCTTGCCCTATAGCCAGCGTACCCGGTTTGGCAAATAATTATATGCCTGGTGGTGAAGCAGCTTGCGCTCTAGCCATATTGACTGACTATCAGGCTGGAATTTTTAGTGCTGAGCCTGCATGCCCAACGGCGGATGATGTGCCTAGTGGTATAATTTGTAGTATACCATCGCCTACACCGACGTCGAGTCCAAGCCCGACGCCTACGCCAAGTCCAAGTCCTACACCGACACCGACGCCTACACCAAGTCCAAGTCCTACACCGACGCCTACGCCAAGTCCAAGTCCTACACCGACACCGACGCCTACGCCTACGCCAAGTCCAAGTCCTACACCGACACCGACGCCTACGCCAACTCCGACGCCAACTCCGACACCGACGCCAACCCCGGTTTTTACTGGCTGTTGTAACCATGCAACCGCGCTTTGTACTGCTGCGAGTTGCACTGCTGTTCCCGCTCCCGTTCCCCCCACCTGCGCCATTGGCGCTGCCTGCCCAGCGTGCACCCCTAATAGGTGTTGCTCGAGTTATTCTCCTAGTCCTACTGCTACCTGTGGTAACCCTTGTACGCCTGCTCCGGGGCCTAATATTGGTGGTTGCTGCACTAATAACATTCAGTGCAGAGTGGGGCCTGCACCGGCACTGCCCTATGATTATGGAAAGTTATTGACAGGGACCGATGGTAATGAAATGTCGCCGGCAGTCTATGGTAATGAAATGTCGCCGGCAGTCTATGGTAATGAAATGTCGCCGGCAGTCTATGATAATGAAATGTCGCCGGCAGCGCCCTATGATGAAATGCCATTACTGCGCAAAGAGCTGAGTCGCTCGGCAGCGCATGGTATTCTAAGGGGGTTATCCAATCTGCTAGAAAAAGCGCTTCATCAATACGGAGTTAGCCTAGACGCGAGCCAGATCACAGGACAGTTGGCTTATTATATGGGGTATTCGGTTTTAAGCACGTTACAGCATGCTCAAAATTACGGCGTCTTCGCCTTAGAAGGTGCAGAGGGAACAGAAGCGCTATCCAATACCGCAGTCAGTGTTTGTAATGATCTGGGATATTTAATTTTAGCCAACACCATGCTTTCGGTCGTTTCTCAGCTCATCGATTACGCTGCTCAACAGGCGGAAAAAAATGGGGACATAAACTTTGCGCAAAGACTAAATTTTTTAAGTACTCATGTCCCTCTATTAGTTTATATTCGAAATATAGTCGAACAGGGGTTTGTCCATTCCGCTCTACATTTTGCAGTAGGCACAGGGGTTGAATTATCACTAAAAAAGTGGGGCGCGGTGGTCTTAAATCTTGAAGCTAAGGGGAAGACTGTAGAAAGTCCTGATTGCGATGAAGAAAATTTAAAGAGAGGTACTGCCGCTAGTCAAGGTAAAGCGGGCTTTAGATATAGTTTTATGACGCGGGCTATTTCTATCATAGGGATTGCCGCTGTATCAGCATGGATACTTTACGAGGCGGTAACGCCCGCAGAAGAATATAGCCATAAGTCGTTTGATGAAGGTCCTGAACTGCATAATTTTGCCATCGCAACTATCACTGTTGCGAGCACGTATACAGCAGCGAAGCTTTGTAACTGGCTGCCCAATCCATTCAGCTTTTTTAGTACGGGTAGGAATAGGGATGTAGCCGACAAAATGGAAATGATCCAACCGATAAGTGGCCCAGGGCACTAGAGAAAAAAACGAGACTGATGAATGGCCCCATCTTGGGAACGTAGGCTAGCGACGGTTAGATTTCTTCTAACAACGAGTCGTCATACCATTCTCGATTTTGCCTTTCAAACAGAATTTCTTCCACTTGACGGCGCGTTTCTACCACTTCTTTGGCATTGCGTTTAGGTTGGGCTGGATTAGTGGACAACAAACCCATGATGGAAGAAAAAAATTCGTCTAAGCGTTCTTGAACAATTTCTTGGTCACTGTCGTCGGTATTAAACAAGGTATTATTTTGTGCCATGATGATTCTCCCTATCGTGCAACTGTGTCTCTAGCTACCATGCTATAGCCGCCATTTTATGATAGAATCAACGTCATTGCAATAGAAAAGCGGGTAAAACAGTGGCTATTTTATCAATTCAGTCTCATGTGGCGTATGGTTATGTGGGCAATAAGGCGGCGGTTTATCCGTTGCAAGCGATGGGCTATGAAGTTTGGCCCGTTAACACGGTACAATTTTCAAACCACACGGGTTATGGCCAGTGGCAAGGCGAAATTTTTTCCAAAGAGCATATTCATCAAGTGATATTAGGACTGGAATCACTCAACTTAATTCCTTCCTGCCTAGCTATCTTATCCGGTTATATGGGCAGCGAGGCTATTTGTCATGAAGTGCAGGATACAGTGCAGCGTTTTAAGGCCCAAAACCCAGCCTTGTTATATTTGTGCGATCCGGTCATCGGTAATCAGCATTGCTTTGTTAAGCCAGAAGTATTAGAATTTTTTAAACACCATTTAGTTGCCGATATTATTACGCCTAATCAGTACGAAGCGGAGACTTTATCCGGCATTCCCATTAAAACCGTTGCCGATCTCAAAGCCACAGCACAATTTTTTCAAGACAAGGGTTCGCGGGTGGTGATCATTACGGGCGTTAAATTAAATGACGTTGCACCGGATACCTTGCATATTTATGGCGGCGAGGGGAATCAGCATTATCTATTGGCAGCGAAGGAATATACTTTCCCAATCCCGCCCAGTGGTACCGGCGATTTATTTTCAGCCGTTTTTCTGGGTTCTTATTTGACTTACAGAAATCTGGATCATGCGCTGCGACGCAGTGTAGATTTAATGAATAGAGTCTTAGCCAAAACAGCCGCTAGTGGCAGCCGTGAATTGCGCGTGTTGGATGTAGATTATAAGCAAGACAATACTGTGGCTGTAAATAGTACGGTGATTTAGATAAAAAGACCTATTAATAATCTCGTCATATTCTATAGCGATGATCTACCGTAGGGGCAGGCCCCCGTGCCTGCCCTAGAAGGGCGACCACGGGGGGCCCCTACGAAAACGCTGCGTTATTTTCCTGCAGGAGGAGCGGCACCCGCCACTCCGGCAACTACACTGTCAGACATCACTGTTGCGGCGGTATCCGCCATGGTTTTACCATTAAGACTTAATTTGCCTTGCGAGTAATCTAGACCAAATAGATATTGTGCATTGCTTTGGCTTAAGTAGCCGGAGGCAACCCATTTGTTGAGTAAAGTTTCTGTAGTTGCATTCACATCGGCGCTGCTTTTGTCTGGATATTGATGCGCTGTGGCCATTTTAATTAAATCAGCCAAGAACAAGATTTTGACATTGGCTTCGGCTTTTTCAATCAATTGTCCTATGTCTTGTGCCTGTAACACTTTAGGGAAGGTTAGGGTAGCATTGATTTGAAGCATGCTAGGCTGCGCATGAGCGGGCGTAGGCTGCACGCTAAATTGCGCGCCCTTGTTGACTATAGTGGGTAGCGTTTTGCTGATTTCATTACCAATGGTCAATAGTTCAGCTTGTCTGGTTAAATTGTGTAATTGTCGCTTAATGAGTCCTGTAGGTTTAGGGCGGCTAATAGTCAGCACGATTTGCGCGCTAGAATTAAACCAGCCACGATGATACTGGGTTAAGCTGAGGTTATATCCCAATGCGCTGGCATTCATTAATGCATCGTATTGCGAGGCCAAATCTCTAAGCTTTAACCAGGCATTCGCATCGACATTCTTCACATTCAAGTTATAGCTGAATGGGCCGTAATCTACAGCACCTATTTGCATGTTGTCTGCCCCTAGCGTGATGGTGGTGCTGAGCAAGTTACCGCTGACATTCGAGTTGCCCTGCAACAGCAGATTAGCAAGGGTCATTTCTGCTTTATCATCGCGGTTGGTAATAATTTGCGGTATTTTTAATGCGGATGAACCCACCCACAAACCATCTTTATACCGTAATTTTACATTAACACTAGCATTGGGTATTACAAGCGCGGACTGTTTCTGATCGTAGGACAAAGTGCCCATGACCGAGTTGGCTTTAAGGGTGCTTAAACCGGGCGAGAAGGTCATTTTGGTTTTAGCGCCCGCCCAGTTTAGGTGGGTATCGCTGTTTTTAAAAGTTAGGGCAGAGATGTTGCTGGTGGCTTGAATTTGGCCCAATAAGGATATTTCGGCGGACCGTTCCTCCCAATTATCGCCTTTAGCTTGTAAGCCTTGTGCTTGTAACCATTGACGTGTTTGTTCGTCGGGCTTGGCCATCGAAACAAAATAACCTCGACCAAAACCAAAATGCGATTTGCCTTCAGCATCTTTGCCCCAATAAAAAGGGCCGTGATAAATTTTTTCATCGATGAGAATGCGGGCAATGATATCTTGTTGCGAGGCAGGGAGTTGCTCGCTTTTGCCTTGTAATAAATGGTTAGCACGGGCCAATAATTCATCGTTCAAGGATTGATTGGTTTGACCGAAGAAATAAGGGGTGCCTAAAAAAAAGGCAACAATAATGCTGACACTGGTGACGATGGCTGCTTTACGCATAATAAACCTCTAGTTTTGCTTGTTGTCTACACCATCATAGCGTATTTATACCGTAATGTTAACCTTTTAGTCTGTTCTTTTTGAAATTCATTGGTTGCGGGCTATTCTTTTTGGGCAGACACGGGGGTCTGCCCCTACGATAGAGGTATTGATTTTACCGTAGGGGCGGACCCCTGTGTCCGCCCGTGTTGGGTAGGCATGGGAATTTGCCCCTACTCTTTAAGTGCTAGATATGCTAAGGTTAGGCCATTGTTAAACACTGGCAGTAGTCACCATGTTATGGGGAAGAAATGAATATTCTTAGCTCAAAACGAACGATCGCTGAAAATTTAATTCTACAGTTTGATGCTGCTTTAAAAACACTGGCTAATTCTGCTATAGCAATGCGCCCTAATCCTGCTCGGAGTTCAACACCCACCCTAACCTCCCTAGAAAAACGTCTTTCTGCACAATGCATGCGAGTTAATCATGCGGGTGAAGTTGCAGCGCAGGGTTTATACCAAGGTCAAGCCCTAACTGCGCGCAAGCTAGCGGTGGCTGAAAAAATGCGGCAAGCAGCCAGAGAGGAAGTGGATCATCTGGCTTGGTGTGAAACACGTTTAATCGAATTAGACAGTCATACCAGTTATCTAGCGCTCTTTTGGTATACCGGATCGTTTATGATAGGCGCTATTGCTGGACTTGTGGGCGATAAGTGGAGTTTAGGTTTTGTGGCCGAAACGGAACATCAAGTGATGGCGCATTTAAATTCACATTTACACTGTTTGCCTGCAGCGGATAATCGCAGCCGTGAAATTGTAGCACTCATGGTTGAAGATGAAGCGCGTCATGCAACGCAGGCCATCAGCGCAGGCGCTGCATCGTTGCCCAAACCTATTGCCGTGTTGATGCGCATGATGGCAAAAGTGATGACTACAACGGCACGCTGGATTTAAAAGAAAAAAGGAAAAAAAACATGGGGCAACTTTCAAATTATCTAGGCGGTTCGCTGCAAACGGTACAATACTTATTTTTAGCGATACAAGTCATTCTGCATATAGTCTTTGCGGCGGCGGTGGCGCGCGATGCCGGGCATTTGGAAAAAACAGGCGCCAAAACATTATTGGTATCGGGGGTGATGTGGGCTTTTGCAACATTGCTAGGCGGTGTTTTTGTGGCGGTGGTTTATTGGGTGCTACATCATTCTACGCTAACGAGAAGTAATTATTCATGACTATAGAAGAGAAGACAAATAAGAAAGGGCCTACCTGGCCATTGTTGTTAGCGTCTATAGGGGTTGTTTTTGGAGACATCGGTACCAGCCCGTTGTATGCGCTGAAAAGTTGTTTTGTGGTGGGGTATTTAAGTGTCGTCCCTTTAAATGTATTGGGACTGTGTAGCTTATTTGCGTGGACATTGTTTTTGGTGGTGAGTGTTAAATACATTTATATCGTTTTAAAAGTCAATAACCAGGGTGAAGGCGGATTGTTTGCCTTAGCGTTATTGTGTTCACGGCTTAATGTAAAAGGCCTAAAAAAATTACCGCTGTTGTTAGGGACTATAGGTATCGCTTTATTTTTCAGCGATGGCATATTGACGCCAGCGATGTCAGTCTTAGGTGCCTTAGAAGGTTTACACACCGTAACCAATAAATTTGATGGCCACATAGTCGCCTTAGCCTGCGCGGTATTAACGCTATTGTTTTTCTTTCAGAAACGAGGGACCGCGGTTATAGGCAGTTTTTTTGGCCCTGTGATGATTTTATGGTTTAGCGTGCTGGCTTTATTGGGGATAGGCAGTATTTTGCAGACGCCCAGTATCATAAAAGCATTGAATCCTTACTATGCGCTGATGTTTTTCACCCATAATCACTGGAGTGGTTTTCTCACTATGGGGGCAGTCATTTTGGTGGTCACGGGCGCCGAAGCCTTATATGCCGATCTAGGACATTTTGGCCGAAAACCCATTCAATATGCGTGGACTTTTTTTGTTTTCCCCGCATTATTGCTCAATTATTTAGGGCAAGGGGCTTTGCTGTTGCGCACTCCGGGTGCTATTAGCAACCCGTTTTATTTATTGGCACCGCATTTTTTCATTGTGCCCCTGATTATTTTGGCGACTATGGCGACGGTGATTGCCTCACAAGCGGTGATTTCCGGCATGTTTTCTGTGAGTTGGCAAGCCATCATGTTAAATTATTTGCCGCGTATGAATGTCATTTATACCTCGCGTTTTCAGATTGGCCAAGTCTATGTGCCTATAGTGAACCTGGTGATGTATGTTTTAACCTTGTTAACGGTAATATTTTTCCGTACCACCGACGCCTTATCGGTGGCGTATGGATTAAGCATTGCCAGCTGCATGTTGTTGACGACGATGTTGATCATCTTCATGGCGCGTTATGATTGGAAATGGAAACCAGTGCATTTAATCTTGTTTTTTACGCCGTTGCTGCTGGTAGATCTCGTCTTCTTTTCAACCAACGTAGTTAAAATTATCGAAGGCGCGTGGTTTACTTTATTGATTTCAATGGCGGTGTTTTACCTCATTCGTGTTTGGCGCACGGGACAACACGCCAAAGGGGTGCAACAGCAATTTAAAGAAGTTCGTTTGCTGGATTTTTTGAAAGAATGTCGAGCGCGTTATCCGCAAACCTTGCCGGGTACAGCGGTGTATTTAACGCGCTGGGTTGATCGCGTGCCGAAAGCACTGGAAATTCAGATAGAGCACAATAAATTATTGCACGAGAAAAACATTTTTATCAGCATTGAAACCCATAAACGCCCCTGGATATCTTTTCAGAAAAAGTATTTAGCGCAACAATTAGAGCCTAATACGCATCACATTGAGGCACACTATGGGTTTAAGGAAATCCCTGATTTAAACAAGGTTATCCATTGGGCCGAAAAAGAAGGGATTTTAAGTGCCAGTGAGGCTTTGTCCTTTTTTATCACCAGGGCCACACCCAAAGCCTCCGTTGATAGAAGCTCACATACCAATGTCTTAACTGGATTTAGTGAAAGATTGTATATATTTTTAGCCAATAATGCTCTGCCAGCGACGGAGTTCTTTAGATTGCCGGTACAGCGCGTCGTTGAAATCGTTTTGCGTTATGAGGTGTAATTAGCCCTCGTGTGCGCTATAATACTTTTCGCCAATATGAGCAAGATCGTAGGGGCAGGCCCCCGTGCTTGCCCTAGTAGGGTAACTACAGGATTTAAGGGGGGGTAGGGGTGGACGAGCAATTTGACGACGACGAACAATACACCGCAGAATTATCGCCGGTAACCGACCCTGCCAGCGAAACGCCGATCAGCATTACTTTAATCAATTATACGGCAGACAGCGTGACTGAGCGCAGCGATATCTCTGCTGCCGCTTGCCAAAGTTTCTTAAGTGATAACTCTTTTACGTGGATCCATGTGCAAGGCCAGCCGCGGCCATCGGTTATGTTGGAATTTGGGCGTTTATTCGATCTGCACCCTTTGGCATTAGAAGACGTCATTACCTTGGGCGAACGCTCCAAAACAGAAACCTATGAGAATCAGATATTGGTCATTTTAGGAATGCCGATCAAACAAGGCACTAAGATCATCAACGAACAAGTGTCTTTGTTTTTAGGCCGTAATTTCTTGGTGAGCTTCCATAAAGGGGAAACCGATCCTTTTCGTGCCGTGCGTAGACGGTTGCATCATCCCCAAGCACCCTTGCGTCACCAAAAGCTCGATTATCTTTTATATGTATTGGTCGACGTTGTCATCGATCGTTCTTTTCCCATCCTCGATGAATTTGATGAGGAAATCGAACAAGTAGAACAAGAATTATTTGGCCCAGAAGGGGTGGAAACTTTTCAGACGCTGTATACCATTAAACGCGAGTTGTTGGTGTTGCGTTTAAAATTGCGCCCGCAGCGTGAAGCCGTACGCGCCTTAATACGGGACGATAACGACTTATTAAGTGAACATACTAAACTATATTTACGCGACTGCTACGACCACGTGATTCGTCTGATAGACATCATTGAAATTTATCGCGATATGACTTCGCATATGTTGGATGTGCATTTGTCTATGGTCAATCAAAAAACATTCGTTTCCAACGAAGTGCAACGTAAAGCGACGGTCTGGGCGATGTTATTTTCGCCACTCACCTTTATCACCGGTATTTACGGCATGAACTTCTTAAATATGCCCGAAACCCATTGGAAGCATGGCTATCTTTATATAATCTCAGGAATGATTGTTATTGGTGTAGTGTTGACTATTTTCTTTAAGAAGCGAAAATGGCTGTAACCGTTAGCGATGTTTTAGTGATTCGTAAATTAGCCTTAAAAACGGCGATCGGCGTTTATCCGTATGAAAAAAAAATAAAACAAACGGTGCTGTTAGATTTGGAATTAGACTATGACAGTCGTGCGGCTGCAGTCAGCGACGATTTAAAAGACGCCTGGGACTACAGCGCACTGGTTGAGGATTTGCGGACAGTGTTAGATTCTCTGCACTGTAATTTAATTGAATCTTTAGCCGCTAAAATTTGTAGCCATATTTTAAATGCATATCCTTGCAAGCATGTACGCTTAACACTAGTCAAACCACATGCCTTAGCGGGCAGTGTTGAGGTAGGGCTTACCGTGGAACGATTTAAATGATTGTATCGTAGGGGCGGGCCCCCGTGCCCGCCCTTCTAGAACAAACAGTGTTATTAGAGCTAGGGCATGATCTTTATAGTTCCTCGCTGGCCTGGTCCTGACCCGCGCCATCCCCGCCGTACTCGTGCCTGCGCCGTCGGGGGCCCCTGTCACGGGTCACCCGGCCATCACTATGGCGCTTTGTTTAAATTCCTTAAAATTCAATAACTTTAGAAGGTTCACTGTGGTCCTGGCAAGAATTAATGCCGTGTTTTAAGAAACTCTTAAGATTTGCTAAACTAAAAAGAGCTAAACTATGCACTACTGAAATATATAACTTTGTGAGGGTAAAAAAATGTCAGCAACGTTGAACACAACTTTGGATCTATTCGAAACAGAACTATTTAATGATTCAGCATCTTTTCCGCCTCTAGAAGGATTTAGTGCTGCAGATCTTGACGCAGCAAAAGCAGAAGCTGAACAAGCTAAAAAAACAGCAAGAATATTGGCTGATTTTGAGCCGGATAAAAGTCCACTTTTTAATTCAAATTTGGATGAAGCGGAAGCAATAATGCAAGGATTAGACGGTCTTTTTAATGAATGGGAAGAAGACTTACTAAAATTTGGTAGTTCTGACGAAACAACCCGTGAATTCATAAACGAAGAACTTGCGCGCGCAGAAGAAAAAACAAATACTGTATCTAAGTTTGAGTGTAATGAAATAAAGCCTAGCGATGAATCAGTAGAAGGCGGATATAGTATAAATGAGGAATCTCTAAATCAGAGTGAGATAAGTACGTTTAAATCTAATGAACAAAAACTTAGGGCAGATTCAGGATTGGAAGAACTCGAGTCACTAGAATCTGATAAACCAGAGGAAAAATCAGGATTTTCAACAAACCAAAAAATTGGGATTGGAATATTTATAGGCTGTGCTGCAGCCGTAGGTCTAACGCTACTATTTGTTTGTCCACCAGCAGGTGTTGTTGCTGCGGCCGTAGTGGTTGCAAAATTTCTGGGCCCTGCGATAGTGGCTGCAGGCCATGTTGCAATCCCGGCTATCATAGCTGCAGCCCATGTTGCAATCCCAGCTATTATTGGCGCAGCCAAAGTGGCAGCGGGCGCAATTATGGGTGCCGCAGGAGCAACAGCAGGTGTAGCAACAGCAGCGGCGGGTGCAACTGCGGGTGTAGCGACAACAGCGGCGGGTGCAACTGCGGGTGCAGCAACAGCAGCAGCAAGTACAGTTGCGAGTACAGCAACAGCAGCAGCCGGATTGACGAGCCTCGCAATGACCAAAGCTGCGGCAACAGTCATGGCAGCACCGCTATGGGCTAAAGCAGCCTTAGCAGCGACAGCCGGTGTGGCTGCAACTTCTGCTGTAAAAAAGGGAATGCAAGGGGCTAGTTCTTTGTTGTCTAAAGCGGTAGACGGAATTAAGCAGTCATTGCCCTCAGCAAGTGATAAGAATCCAGCGCTTGCAGCAGAAACAGGAATTGTGCATCGCGCAGGCAAATAACTCTAAGTAATGATTCTATGCGGTTATCCTCACAGGGATAACCGCGTTTGTAATTGACGGGTCTACTACAATTCATCAATCAGCTTACTCGCACCTATCCTTAACGTGCGCGGATTCAACCACGCTTTTCCCATGACGGCACGCGCCAGGTACACATAAGCATGCGCGTCGGCAACGCTGCGTATACCGCCGGATAATTTCAAGCCTATGGTCGGATTTTTACTTTGTTCAATCAAGGTTAATAGCGTATAGGCGGCTTCTAAGGTAGCGCCGACTGCAATTTTACCGGTAGAGGTTTTAATAAAATCAGCACCGCTGTCTATGACCATTT
>VFJT01000105.1 GCA_009885935.1 Gammaproteobacteria bacterium | reverse complement strand
GGGAAGTAGGTAAAGCCCCTTCATAAGTAGGTACTGTAGATGGTATAATTACCTACTTGTTTACTTGGATTGATCACAATGAAATCACTTAACTTAGAGTATCTTGATAAGCTGACCTTTACCGTGGAACAAATCAGCACCTTACGTGCATTAGGGGAGTATCGCGGAAAGCAGGCGCTTTTTTTTAAACAATCGCCAGAAGCCTTAAAAAGCTTACAATTGGTCGCAAAAATTGAATCAAGCGAATCGTCTAACAGGTTAGAAGGAATCGAACTGCCTCACAAAAAAATTGAGGAACTCATATTAAAAAATACAGCGCCGCACAGTCGATCAGAACAAGAAATCGCAGGGTACCGAGATGCGCTAAATTTGATCCATGAATCTGGCGAGCATATGCCCTTTACCCCTAATATTATCCTCCAACTGCATGACATACTTTGCCACTATATGGCAAATCCTGGTGGCCAATGGAAAAGCAGCGATAATGAGATCATTGAAAAACATCCCGATGGTACCAAGCGTATTCGATTTGTACCAACAAAAGCGCATCTAACGCCTAATGCCGTAGAAGAATTGACAAGTAATTATACTGCAATCGTCGGGCAAAAAAAGCAAGAGGGATTGGTATTAATCCCCTTGGCGATTCTTGATTTTTTATGTATTCATCCTTTCAGCGATGGTAATGGCCGTATGTCACGGTTATTAACATTGATGTTGCTTTATCAATTTGATTATCAGGTTGGTCACTATATTAGTTTGGAGAGAATTTTTGAAGAAAGTAAAGAGAGTTATTACGAAACATTACATATAAGTTCTCAGCATTGGCATGAAGGAAAGCATGATGTTAATCCATGGTTAAATTATTTTTGGGGGGCATTATTGCGCGCCTACAGAGAATTTGAATCCCGTGTTGGTGACATAACGCAAGGCAGGGGATCTAAAACAGATCTTATCCAATCTGCTATCAATCGCAGAATAGCCCCCTTTTCCATCGGTGACATTGAATCAGATTGCCCTGGTGTTAGCAGAGAGATGATCAGAAAAATCCTGCAAAAAATGCGGAACAATAGTGAAATTACAGTAAGCAGTGGCGGGCGAGGCGCAATGTGGCAAAGGATACTGAAATAACGGAAATACTGGTGATTAGTGCTTTAATCACCATTTCTTTAGTGGAGAGGGGAGATGGTTCTGTCGCAATTTCAGGGCGAAGGCTATTCTACAGCCTTCGCCCTGAAATTGCGACAGAGCAAGACCATAGAGCTATCAAGAAAATAATCAATCCGATGAAAGGATTTAAATCATTTGTTGCGGCCAAAGCGACGCTAGCCGGGATAGAGTTACATCATATGTTAATAAAAGGCCAATATGCTGATGCTGCGAACATGGCTATTTATGAGCAATTTTACGCTTTAGCAGCCTAGTTGCGTCCAGAGATAGTCTGGCTTATGATTAGCTCAGACCCAATATTTATTTTCGACAGTACCATTTTTTTTCATTCAAGGTGATTGCCCATGCTTAGTTATCAACATGCCTATCATGCCGGAAGTTTTGCAGATGTTTTAAAACATGTCACTTTGTGTTTAATTTGTGATTACATGGGCCAAAAGGAGAGCCCCTTATTTTATCTTGAGACCCATGCCGGCAGAGGCAATTACGATTTAACCTCGCCTATGGCGCAAAAGACAATGGAGTATAAAACGGGTGCGGGGTTATTCTGGAAAAATAAAGAAAAACTGCCGGCGGTTTTTAATTCCTGGATGGAAGTCATTCACAAATACAATAGCGATACGTTACAACTCTACCCAGGCTCACCCTTATTTGCGCTTCACCGTTTGAGAGAGCAAGATAGGTTTAATTTTTGCGAGCTGCATCCTGGTGAATTTTATTTTTTAAAAAACCTTAATAACCAGCACAAGTCCGTTCAATATCTGTTTAAAGATGGCATTGCGCATATGAATGCAGCATTGCCGCCAAAAGAAAAAAGAGGCCTTATTTTTATCGACCCTTCCTATGAGTTAAAGCAGGAGTATCAACTCATCCCAGATAAAATAATGCAGAGTTATAAAAAATTCGCCACAGGTGTTTATTGTTTATGGTATCCCATCATCAATCAGCGGGAAAATCAGGCTTTTATTAAAAATCTAAGAACAAACCATGTCGAGAACCAACTCAATATAGAATTTCTGCTAGATCCACAACCACAAACGGGAATGATAGGTACAGGTCTTTGGATTTTTAATCCTCCTCATATTTTGCAAGAGCAGATGGATGAGGTTTTAGCAACCCTTAGGTTGTACTGTCATTTTTGGCAAGCATAAATAGAATTTATTTATGACCAAGCCCTATCCAGCTCCCAAGATATTCCATACTTGTTTGTGCTGTAGCACCAGCAATGAAACTACAGCCAGCTGAAGTCAGACTATTGTTCGCAGCATGCTGCGAAAATTCATTTAATTTGCTCTTTAACCCCTCAGTTTCAACACCAACTGCGCCAAGCGTTTGCCACTCGCTCTACACAATATTTTTTCCTGTTCGCTGATCGGATTTTCACTCTTAGCGCCGGCATAATGGCTGACGCCATAGGGCGTGCCACCGGTTTTGGTTTCAGTCAAGGCCGCTTCGGTGTAGGGTATACCCGCAATGACCATGCCATGATGCAATAGGGGTAACATCATCGATAGAAGAGTGGTTTCTTGGCCGCCATGCAAGCTGCTGGTTGAAGTAAACACGAT
>VFJT01000177.1 GCA_009885935.1 Gammaproteobacteria bacterium | reverse complement strand
CTCGCTCATTATATATCTCCGATTGGTCATTATTTATATCCCAGCCTCTGCTAAAAGCGGACATTTTAACTTGGGACAAACCGGACATTACTACTTTGGGCTAACATATAAACCAAACGCCTTGACATGGTTTATTTTTTGACATATAATAGTATTATGAATACCAATAAGAAATCAAAAATAAACCAGCTTTTAAGCACTACTCCACCCGGAGTGGTATTATTGTCTTCTTGGCTTTTTAATAAAGGCTATAGCCTGGATTTGTTGAAGCAATACAGAAAAAGCCAATGGTTAGAGTCTATCGGTTCAGGAGCTATGATACGTTGTGGGGATATAGTGGGTTATCATGGTGCTGTGTATGCTTTACAGGCACAAACATCCTTTAGCATTCATGCTGGCGCTAAAACTGCATTGGCGCTCCTTGGGAAATTGCATTATTTGGAACTGTCGCCTAAGAAAGTAACACTGTTTGGATTTAGTGGAGAGAAATTGCCGCGATGGTTTGCCAATTATAATTGGCAAGTGGAAGTTGACTATCATGCGACTGCATTCTTGCCATTAGGATTAGGGCTAGTTGACTTTGAAATAGAAAATTTTTCTATCAAGATATCTTCTGCTGCACGTGCTATAATGGAATGTTTGTATTTAGCGCCAGAACAACAAGACCTACAAGAGTGCTATCAACTTATGGAAGGATTGAACACCTTAAGGCCGGCGTCAGTCCAACAGTTGCTAGAACAATGCGCATCTATTAAAGTTAAACGTTTATTTCTTTTTTTAGCTGAAAAAGCTGGGCATGAATGGGTCCAATATTTGGATTTGAAAAAAATATATTTAGGCACAGGAAAACGTTCTCTGGTTAAACATGGAACATATGTAGAAAAATATAAAATAACAGTACCTAAGGAACTGGCGTAGCATGAAAAATGAAACTTATAAAAAACAAGTTGAATTGATACTCAATGTATTGCCTGAAATAGCTAAAGAGACTTGTTTTGCGATGCATGGCGGCACAGCGATTAATTTATTTGTGCGTGATATGCCAAGATTGTCCGTTGACGTTGACTTAACGTATACACCTATAGAAAATCGTGCAGCATCGCTTCAACATATTGCAGATTCATTAATTAGGATTAAGATCCGTATTGAATCGACTATTCCGGGTATTAATATCGCACACAAACAAGATGTTGCTAAGCTATTTATCTCATTACAAGAAGTAAACATTAAGGTTGAGGTTAATCTCATTGGACGCGGTGTAATTGAAGACCCCGTGAAAATGCGTTTATGTAAAAAAGCCGAAATAGAATTTGATACATTTGTTGTGATGCCAGTAGTGCCTTTAGGCCAATTATTCGGTGGTAAAATCTGTGCGGCTTTAGATAGACAACATCCAAGAGATTTATTTGATGTGAAATTCTTGTTAGAGAATGAAGGTTTCTCTGATGAAGTTAAACGAGGGTTCTTATTATGCTTGATTTCTTGTGATAGACCTATTCATGAAATAATTCAACCGAGATTACAAGATCAGGGTTTAGCATTAAATAATCAGTTTTCCGGCATGAGTGAAGAAAGATTTACTTATGATGACTATATTCATATTAGGGATGTACTTATAAACACGGTTAAAAACGAGCTTACTGAGTATGACAGAGAATTTTTGTTAAGTGTAAAGGCACTAGCCCCTGATTGGCGTATCTATAATTTTGAAAAATTTCCGGCAGTGCAATGGAAACTGCAGAATTTACAGAAATTACGGAGTAGCAATCCAGATAAATATAAAAGACAGTATGAATTGCTGAAGCAGCAGTTGGCTCTAACAGTAGTTTAGTATAATCTTGGTATAACCCCTTCATCTTAGGCTGGCTTTGAGCAAAACACTTACCCGCATCAATATATCCTAAAACTGTATCTTCGTGATGTCATCATCTTTGACGCATAATGGTGCAAAAAGTGTACACCAAAACGCAACCTTTTTGAACCATGCCGTAACCAGCCCGTTTTGATCAAATATTAATCAACCTGTTTACTTATTAGCTAACCTTGGGGTATACTTCCAACTACAACAGCTTTTTAAGGCTCTAAAGAGAAAGAAGACTGTTGACTAATAAAAAGCGAGGTAAATAATGGCTAGTCATGATGCTGAAATGGTGTCGAAATTATCAAAACAAGAGCGTAACAATGCCTTAGCAAGGCTGCGTCACGATAGAGCGACAAATGGCTTTAAGGTTTATATTAGGGATTTTCTGGGGCACGACCCCATTAAACAGCCCGAATGGGAGCTAAATGGGCCGCATTTAACCATTCAAGCAAATGCATCGCTTAAAACCTATCAAGAAGTGCATCACTTTATTGAAACTCAGCTCGGCGATCGTTCTTGGTTTGAGAAAGCCACACAAGCTCCTCCGCAACCCTTCAAAGGCGATAAACTCGAACTTTCAGACCAACGCCCTTATCACATACCGGTTAAAATTCTGGGTAAAAATGGTGCCAATCAGGCTGTGGATGCAGTAGTTTTGATTCCCGATGAAAATGGTCGAGTAAAACTACTCACTATCAATCGACCCGATGGTACTAAAGCGGTTCCGGGTGGTATGAATGAAAACACCGCCACAGAAACCTATACGGCTGAATTATTGGAAGAAGTCTTTAGCAATGATTTATTTAGTGTGGGATCCGCGACAGAAAAGTTGATCAATGAAAAGGATAGTATGGAACTTTTCAATGGATTAACCCGTCTTTTTAAAGAAGACAAAACTTTTGCAGCATTGCAAACGCTAAATCTACCGCCTTATGATGGTGCCATGTCCGCGGAATATATTCGTACGGTATTAGAGGCAATTCAGTCCTCAGAACAAACAGGCAGCCCAGCTCAAAAAGAACATCTATGCGTATTATTGAAGTGCCATTTATATCGACATTTTCTACCCCAGCAATACAATACTTTCAAAGAAATAGTGAGTACTGATCGAATGGCGCTTGAATGTAGAGTAAATCAATCAGACAGTCGTAATACCGATTATGCCTGGATGGAAACTACGCCCTATGTCAGGGTGATGGATAAAGATACTTTCGAAAGCTTGCAACAACAAGCGGGATTAACCCGACTTGCAGGCGGTGACGATGCGGTAGATGCACAGTTTTGCGAATTACAAGAATTTTGGACTGGAGAAAGATCTATTTTTTGTGACCATGGTGTGATAGTTCTGGACGCTGTAGCAGCGGCCATAGAGCAAGGGAAATTAACATTGAGTCCTGGTTTGTCGGCGCAGCTTGAAGAGATAAAAAAACAGATTAGACTAGACAAGCAGCTTATACGCGATAGAAAAAGTCAGGCTGCTCTTAAAGATGGCAGTGTTTTTGCAGATAGAGGCAGTAAATCTGAGGAAAATGCCCTAAAGGCAAATACCGATCCTGGGCAATCACATCCAAACTTGTACAATTATAATAAATAAATTTTCCGAGCCGCGACCGCCAGGGCGTGGGGTTTTTGCAATATAACTAAAAAACCTGGTGTATCGCTTCCTTAGTCAGTCGCAGGGTCTCATTGGCGACATGATTGGCTTTTTCTGATCCATTACGTAATATTCCCATTACGTAATCCATGTTTTTCTCTAATTCTAAGCGTTTTTGATGCAAAGGCGCTATAAAAGCCGTTAAAACATCGATTAAACGCTTTTTACACTCCACATCGCCGATTTTCCCAGCTTGATAGCGCACTTTGGCTTCATCTACCCAGGCTTTATCGGGATTAAAAGTATCGTGAAAAACCCACAGCGGGTTATTGTCAATGCTGCCCGGATCCGTTGCTTTTAAGCGTTTGGGATCGGTATACATGGCCATCACTTTGCGCTGCACACTATCGGCATCTTCCGTTAAAAAAATACTGTTGTGTAGGGATTTGCTCATTTTGAGCAATTGGCCTTGTTCATTGGGCCCGCCCGTGCCCACTAAGCGCTTAACACGTCCTAATTTGGGTTCGATGATGGGAAATAAACCGCCATCAGCAATATGCTTTGTATCCTCACTATGTGGATCAACGCCGCAATAAAGATGGTTAAAACGTCTAGCCACTTCGCGCGTCATTTCCAAATGTGGAATTTGATCTTCACCTACGGGCACTAAAGCGGGCCTAAAAGCCAGTATATCGGCGACCTGGCCTACGGGATAAAGCAGAAAACCAAAAGGGTAGCTGTCGCCTAAACCCTTATCGCGGATCTCGTCTTTGATGGTCGGGTTACGCATTAGGCGTGGAAAGGGGATTAACATGCTAAAAATGAAAGTGAGCTCGCTGATAGCGGGAATATCCGACTGTACAAAAATACAGCTTTTTTGGGGAT
Organism: Gammaproteobacteria bacterium; assembly: GCA_009885935.1. Lineage (GTDB taxonomy): Bacteria > Pseudomonadota > Gammaproteobacteria > UBA1113 > UBA1113 > VFKP01. The sequence continues at coordinate 1,831 of VFJT01000177.1, read as the reverse complement.
CTATGCCTGCGCATAAAAAGTCGATGGCAATATCCAAGGTATCCTGATGTATTTGCGCCGGGTTTTCAGCGCGGGTGGTTAAAGCGTGCATATTGGCTAATATAAAGTAACAATCATACTCGTCTTGCATTAAGACGCGATTTTCCAGCGAGCCTACCCAATGACCCAGATGCAAACGCCCTGTAGGGGTATCGCCGGTTAAAAGACGTTGTTTTTCTGGCATGTAGGAGTCCTGATCTGTTACAATTTGGGCATCAGTTTATCATTTCTCTGGAAAATTTACCATGGCCATACGCACTCGTTTTGCCCCTAGCCCTACGGGCTATTTACACATAGGCGGCGCTCGTACCGCACTGTATAGCTATTTATATGCTAAACATTATGGCGGCAAATTTATTTTGCGCATAGAAGACACCGACCGCGAACGTTCTACCGATGAAGCGATACGCGCTATTTTGGAAGGCATGGAATGGTTAGGTTTAGAATGCGATGAGGGTCCGTTTTATCAAACGCAGCATATCGCCCGTTATCAAGTGGTATTACAACAATTATTAAACACGGGACACGCCTACCGTTGCTATTGCAGTAAAGACCGTTTGGAAAAAATGCGTGAGGAACAAACTGCGAATAAACAAAAACCACGCTATGATGGTTATTGCCGCGATCGCGAGCAAAGTTCCAGCGAACCCTATGTGATACGCTTTAGAAATCCACAAAGTGGCGATGTGGTGATAGACGATTTAGTGTTGGGTAAAATTGTCATTGCCAATTCCGAATTGGATGACTTGATCATCGCGCGCAGCGATGGCATGCCCACTTATAATTTTACCGTAGTCGTTGACGATTGGGATATGCGGATCACCCACGTGATACGCGGTAACGATCACGTCAACAATACGCCTAGACAAATTAATTTGTTTTTAGCCTTGGGCGCGACACCGCCGCAATACGGTCATCTGCCCATGATTTTAGATGAGCACGGTAAAAAATTATCTAAACGCACTGGAGCTGCCAGCGTCATGGAATATCGTGAACAGGGCATTTTACCACAAGCCTTACTCAATTATTTGGCGCGTTTAGGTTGGTCGCATGGCGATCAAGAATTATTCAGCATGGCTGAATTGATTGAATTTTTTAATGGTCACTCACTGAGTAAATCGGGTGCAGCCATTAATCCGCAAAAATTATTGTGGTTAAACCAACACTACTTACAAAATAGCGCCCTGGATGATTTAGTCACCGAATTTAATTGGCAGTTGTTTAGGCTGGGTGTAAATACTGAAAATAGTGCTGTAGAAACCAGCACTATTATTGCCTTACAACGCGAGCGCTGCAAAACTTTACAAGAAATGGCGGAGAAAAGCGTATTCTTTTACAGGGATGTCACTGGCTACGATGCCAAGGCCGTAGCGACTCACATCGATGCAGATGCCTTGCGTCGTTTAGCCTTATTACAAGAACGCTTGGTCCACATATCCCATTGGCAAGCCGAACACATACACACGTTGCTGCAAGCGTTGTGCGAACAAGAGGGTTGTAAGATGGGGCAAATAGCGCAACCACTGCGCATTGCTTTAACCGGCAATACGCTATCGCCGCCCATTGATCAAACAGTATATTTACTCGGTAAAGATGTGGTGCAAAGAAGATTGCAGCGATTTTTGGAAGGGCGGAATTTGGCCTAGGAAAAATTCATCTTGCATTGACTATCACCAGCGGAAAAATCGTAATCCGCAGCAAGACAATCGTCATCCGAATTTCGTTCTTTTGAACCATTTTGGCGACTGAATATAGGTGAGTCGTGATGGATCACAGGTGATGCAATAATACT
>VFJT01000028.1 GCA_009885935.1 Gammaproteobacteria bacterium | reverse complement strand
CTCGCTCATTATATATCTCCGATTGGTCATTATTTATATCCCAGCCTCTGCTAAAAGCGGACATTTTAACTTGGGACAAACCGGACATTACTACTTTGGGCTAACATATGTGCTAGGAATAGTAGACAATACCGTTCATTTCAAATACTGTATCGTTGTTTCACCTCAATCATCCACATGTTTATCCACAGATTCTGTGGATAAGTTTTGTGTAAAAATAATTCAACTGGATTTACACATATTTTGTTTATACGAAATTTCTTAAAATAAAGTGCGATTAAACCAAGCTGTACATATAATTCATTGATTTATATGGAAAATAATGCTATTTCGTGTAGGGTTTCTGATTTGCACTATAATGGGCTTTGCTCTATCCTGGGATGGTGTACAGGATGTGCCGGGTCCAAAGGAAGTGGATTGCTTAAGGATAAAAGCGGCAAAAGCACTGCTAGGAGTACGCAGGGCGGGGAAAGGGTGGTTTTGTTTTAACCACCCTTTTTTCTTTTAACGATTCATTTGTAACGCAATGCGCAAACCGTGCAGTATCAGATCGGTCTCAATATGATCAAATAAACCATCGTCGAATAAAGTTGAAAACCCGCCCGTGCCTAGTAACAAGGGTTTATTGCCTTGAAATATATCGGTAGTGACTCGTCTATGGACTTCCTGAATGGTTGCCCATTGGCTAAAATATAAACCAGCTTGAATATTTTCTATCGTACTGCGGCCAATGATGTGCTGTGGTTTAACAATCTCTACCGGAAACAATTTTGCCGTATTATTTTGTAAACTTTCAGCGGCAAGCCGTATACCGGGCATAATCAAGCCACCCTTGAATTCTTTATGGCGGCTTAGCACACAAAAATGAGTGGTGGTGCCTAAATCAACAACAATGATATCTTGATTAGGGTATAAATGCGTGGCGGCAATGCTATTGGCAATGCGATCACTACCGACTTCCAGCGGATTACGATACTGAATGTTTAAACCCGTTTTGATACCCGCTTGTAGTATGAAAGGCTCAATGCCAAAATATTTAATGCAAGCACTGCGCACGGAATAATCTAGACTGGGCACCACTGAAGAAATGGCAATGTTGGTTATGGCATCAGCGGTAACATTATTTTCACGCAACACGGCTTTTAAAAACACGCCGATTTCATCTGAAGTTGCTGAGGGTTGTGTGCCATAACGAAAACGAAACAATACAGTATCGTCGGCAAAGACGCCGGCGAATAAATGTGAATTGCCTACATCTAAACAAAGGATCATAGTATTACCAACACTCTGCCAAAGTGACACTAGCGCCTGTGAAGCCGCGCTGCCCCAATTGATTAAGGGTTAAGGTGCCGCAATTATCGCTGCTTTGCGCGCTTAGGGGCTCGGCACTGGCCGTGTAGGTATTACCTGAAAGGTTGCTAATACTCAAATTATAATAACCTTCTGGCGACGTTTCTTTTACGCCCAGCTGGGCTAAAGTAGCGCCTATATAACTTCTGTTTTCGCTAAAATAGTGATCCATACGATTGGATAAATCCAACAGGGCACTTTGTCCATCACTGCGTTTGCCGCGTTCTACATAAGCGGTATAACTGGGATAGGCAATGCTTGCCAAAATAGCGACGATGACAATGACAATCATGAGTTCAATCAGGGTAAAACCAGGATGACGGTATTTCATATTGAAGAGTACTCCTTATTTTGCATTAGCTTATGACAAAACAGGGAGTTAGGCAAGAGGTATGTAAAAGGTATGTAAAAAGTAAAGACGCGATAAATTGCGTCTTTACAGGATTAAAATTTCAGTCGGTTAATGTGAGTTAATAGGCGATGGTAATAGCTGAGAGCTTTCGCTCATTTCTTCAGGGTTACGGCAAGCGCCCCTCTTATAAGCAAAAAAGCCAATCGCGGCTATAACAGCGCCTGCACCAATAGTAGCGCCTATCCATTTGCCAACATTGCTGCCGTCATCATGGTTGCCTGCTGGAGATGGGGTATTGGTGGTTGGGCTAGGAGTTGGAGTAGAGCAGCTTAAATCCTCAGCAGATAATGGAAATTCTTGGCCGCCATTCAAGGTGACAATATTCCCACCATCTGCTGCACCCGGTGCGCCCAGTGCAATGACGGTTGTATTTGTCTTAGGATCTATAGCGCTATCCATAGATCTACCTAACTCATCACCAAATGCACCTGGCTTTCCTATTACGGTCATCACTTCCGGGTTTTCTGGACTTAATGGAATTTCATTCTCTGAATTGGGTTCACCTACTTTTGCTATATAGACTTTACCTTTTCCGGTACCGACCACTAGAGTATTCGTTGTATCATCGACAAAAGTAAGTCCTGGCGCCAATTGACGTCCCGTTAGATCACCATCACATTGTCCGGGCATAACCAGGCCTTGCTCAGGGGTTAGCTCTTTTAAATTAAAAGGTGACTCTGTGATGGTATTCTGTATGGGTGTTTTAACCACGTAGACTTTACCTGGTCCAAAACCTTTTGCTTGAGGAGCGCCAACTGCTATAGCAGGAGTCCCGTCTACAGTGGTAAAATCTGTTGTACTGGCCATTCCTACATAAGCGTGAGGCTCACCACCTGTCAGTACAGTTCCGCCACCATTCTTGAGAAATCTATCTGGATCGGCTACGACTTTAGGAAACCCGTTCGGGTTTGGGTAAAATATATTGAAAACGCCTTCATAGAATTTGTGGATATCGAAGGTATCGTAAGGAGAAGCTATAGCAAAACCATCCATACCATTACCCGTTACATTGGGTAAAGAAAAGGGGTGATAGACTGCGAGGCCATTATGAATTAATGATCGAATAACCGTACCTTCATCATCGTTAGCAAGTTGATCTAGATCATAATTAGCGGGCCATTCAGTAGTAGGTCGTCCATTGAGAATGCACACACTGTCAGAGGGGCCATCTTCTTCAGTTGGATCCACACAATTAGGAATTGCAATTTTATCATAGCCACTGCCATCGGGATCTCCTATGGATGCCGCATTTTTACCCAAGAGAACTGGAGAGCCATCTGTGTGAGTTTGTGTGATTTTAACCCCTGTGCCTTGTGGCATAGTATCTAGATCCACATTTTCTGGTAGGCCATTCTTATTACCAAATACCATAAAAACAGTCCTAGGATCATCTACTTTAGAACCGCCCGCTTGAATAACGAAGTCCTGGATCCCATCTCCATTAAAATCGCCTTGACTGATCTGAATGCCAATGCGTTTAGAGCTGCTACTGGTAAAAGCCGTACCCGATAAAGTTTCTTGCGTAGAGCCGCTAGTGGTATCAATTGCATAAGCCATATTGACTTGTCCATTAGGGTGCTTGGTAGTACTGTCCGGAGAACTGCCTATTAAATTGAGATTGCCGTTTCCATCTGCAATTAAGGATACAGCTACACCCGTGGTATCACTTTTAAATCCTTGAGCAGGTTTTTCTAATGCCCATATATGCCCGTTTACGCCATTGATATTAGCGGTATTAAATACATTTGAGGTTTTTCTTTTGTTGATCTTCTTAGAAGCTTGAGTAGAATCAGGGACAATAACACTTGCGGCTTGCGGTTTTGCCGTTACTTGTGGTGGAAGTCCATTGATTGGAGTTGAACTGGTTTGAACTTGAGTTGCATTATGAGCAGTTATTCTAGGAGTATTCGATTTAGCTCTAGCACCTCGATTCGGCGGAGTAGTCGTAGCAGCACTAACGCCGTCTATCAATGCACCGCTTGCCACTAATCCCAGCAAGAATAGCGCTGTCAAATTGACACTGCCATTTCCTTTGGCCAGAAACATAAAGTTATCTTGATCTGCTTGTGGGGGATATGTACCCGTTGTTTCTCGGTGCCGTGCTACACGTTCTGCATTATTATTGTGCGGATCTCTTTTTCCCATGTTATTTTCCCCTCGGTTAAATAATTAATTTTTATAAAAAGGCGTGATGCTGTTTATATAAGCGCATATTTTGACTAGAACCTACGCTTTTTATATATTTTTTAACTGCAAGAAGCTTAAGAGCACCTTAACAGAAACGGTAATTTAACAAAAATATTGCTCAATTTCAAGGTTTCACTAAAAATTATATAAAACCGTATTTTTTGTATAATTAACGAGCAGCTATTGGTCGAGTTAGGATATTGCTTCGAATGAGTGCCAGTCACCAAATATGCTATCATGCCGCATCCATTCAGAGAGGTTTATATGTGGTTTAAAAATATACTAGCGTATCGAGTCTTAAGTCCGTTTGAATACAACGCCGAAGAATTGCATGAAGTATTGGCAGATTTACCCAGCAGGCCTTGTGGGCAATTAGAACATCTGACTATAGGTTGGGCGGCGCCGTTGGGGGTGGGGCATGATCGCTTAACCCATGAAGCCGCAGGTTGCATCATGTTGGCATTGCGTAAAGAAGAAAAACTATTACCGCAAAGCGTGATCCGTGAGCAAGTGCAACAAAAATTATTAGCCATAGAGCAAGAAGGGCGTAAGGTGAGCGCTAGGGATAAACGTGCTTTGCAAGAAGAAGTGACGCTGCATTTATTGCCTAGAGCCTTTACCAAAGGCGACGTTACCTATGCTTATTTTGATAAGCGCCATCAATGGTTGATAATCAACGCGAGCCGTCGCGCTAAAGCCGAAGAATTTATTATTTTACTGAAAAAATCCTTGCCTAATATTCAATTGGAAGCCGTCAGTGTGGAACATTCTATTAGCCGTACACTGACGCAATGGGCCATTGCAGGTAAATCAGCTGAGGGTTTTGCTTTTAATGATTATTGCGAATTACGCGATCCACGTCAGGCTAAGAATGTCATTAAATGTTTAAATCAAGCGGTAGAAAGCGAGGAAGTCACCCAACATTTATTAGCAGGCAAAGAATTGTTTAGGCTAAAAATGATGTGGCAAGAACGCTTAAGTTTTATCTTAGAAGACGATTTTAGCATCAAGCGCATTCAGTTTACCGACTTAATTCAAGAAGAAGCGGTAGAAGTGGGAAACGAAACAACGGTAGATCAATTTGATGCCGAGTTTATTTTGTGTAGTGGGGAGTTTGCAGCTTTCTTGCCGTCTTTATTAGCTGCCTTGGAAGGGGTTGAGGAAAAAGTAGCAGTGGCTGCGAAAAAAGGTGCAATTCCAGCGTAGAGGCAGATCGGTGCGCCTGGTTTTCGTAGGGGCGGGCCCCCGTGCCCGCCCTAGTTTGAAAGGAGAATAAACATGCCATTTATGACAATCAACGGACGTAATTTACATTATACCGATCAGGGTGAGGGTTTCCCCATCCTATTCGGCCATAGTTTTTTATGGGATGAGCGTATGTGGGCGCCGCAACTGGCGGCATTGTCACAACAGTACCGCTGTCTAGTCGTCGATTTATGGGATCACGGTCAGTCCGATCATCTCAATGCCGATAGCTATACTATGAAGCAGCTGGCCGATGATTATTGGCAATTTACACAAAATTTAGGTCTAGAGAAATTTGCCATTGTCGGTTTATCCGTAGGGGGCATGTGGGGGGTGCAACTGACCTTAGATCACCCTGAAGCCGTCAGCGCTTTGGTCATCATGGATACCTATGTAGGCGCTGAGCCTGAAGTTACCCAGAAAAAATATTTGGCTATGATGGCAGACATGGTGGCAAAAAAAGGAGTTTCTGCTGAATTAGCAACGGTGATTGCCCCCTTATTTTTTTCGCCAAAGACTTGTGCGAATAATCCAGAAATAGTTCAAGCATTAAAAGCGCGTTTAATGGCAATGCCCGCGGACAATATTCCTGGAATTGTGACTCTAGGTAAAATGATCTTTACGCGCGATTGCTTGCTAGCGCGTTTGCCAGAAATTAAGCAGCCTACTTTGGTGGGTGTAGGTGCAGATGATATTCCTAGGCCGCCATCAGAAGCGAAAGATATGGCCGATCGATTACATAATGGCAAACTAGCCGTGATTAAGAATGCGGGCCATATTGCTAATTTAGAGCAGCCAGACGAAGTGACGAAGTTACTCAGTTCATTTTTAGAAATGCAAGTTGTACTATCTATCGACGAATGAAGAAAACAACCCTAATAAGAATGAAATTCCGAGCCGCGACCGTAAGGAAGCGGGTTTTTCAAACATCCGCTCCCTTACGGTCGCGGCTCGGAGAATATATGATGACACCCTCTAACCCATAAAAAAAGCCACACTACCTAAATAGTGTGGCTTTCTGGCTATTTTTTAGCTAAAAAAGCATTTTTAGCTTGCTGCAGCAACCTTGTGGTGCTTAGCGGTACGTTTAGCCTTGCGAGCGGCTGTAGGACGCTTTTTAGCTACGCTTTTGCGAGCTTTATGCGCTACAGTTTTTTTCGCAGTGCTTTTCTTAGCGACGCTTTTCTTAGCGGTGCTTTTCTTAGCGGTGCTTTTCTTAGCGACTTTCTTCTTAGCGCCAACTTTCTTAGCAGTGCTCTTTTTTACGCCAGATTTCTTAGCCGTGCTCTTTTTGGCTGTAGATTTCTTAGCAGTACGTTTCTTAGCACTAGACTTCTTCTTAGCAGGCTTTTTAACGCCTTTTGACAAAGAAGCTTCCACTTTCTTGAATGCTGCTACAGCTTCCTGTACGCCTCTATGATAAGCTGCGGCTAATTGCTTTTTCAGTTCAGCAGCTGCAGCAGCCTTGATCTTAGCGATCTTCTTTGCTACTTCTTTTTTAGCTGCTGCCATTTTCTTTGCCACGGCTTGCATTTGTTTCTTCAAAGCTTGCTCGCGCTTGCTTGCACCCTTTGAAGCTACTTTCCGTGACGCCTTTTTGGCTACGCTCTTACGGGCAGGTTTAGCTGCTGTCTTTGCGTGTTTACGTATGGACTTTGCCATGTTGTCTTCTCCTTGATTACCACTACAGTTAAAAGTTACGATAATGAGCTAACTCATTATCATAACGTGATCACCAGTAAAGATAGCACATTTTTTTTATGTCAACACGGTTTTAGAGAAAAAACAGTAAAAATTTTCATAAATTTACCGTTTTTAGTGCCATCCCTAGCCGATAAGAGGTAGTTTACAGTGAAAAAAAGTAAATTTAAATATATTTTTTAAAAAAACCTATAAAAATTTACGAAATTTTCTTTTTTTTGATATGAAAAAGCACTTTTTAGGATGATAATAGGCTGTAGTTGTTTAGCTGAGAGAGAATTATGAAGAAAAATAGTGATGTTATCCAGAAAATTGAATCATTGCGAGCCCTTTTGGCGGAATATAATTACCAATATTACGTTTTAGATGCGCCTACTGTGCCCGATAGTGAGTACGATAGAGTGTTTCAGCAACTACTGCAGCTAGAAGAGGCGTATCCACAATACTTTAGTGCCAATTCGCCTACGCAAAGAGTTGGTGGCGAGGCTATCAAAGCCTTTGATAACATGCTACACGTAATTCCGATGTTGTCGATTGATAATGTTTTTGAAGCGGTGGCTTTACACCGCTTTGCCAGGCGCATTGCAGAGCGCTTGCACTGTAGCGATATTGCTTACAGCTGCGAGCCTAAGCTGGATGGATTGGCGGTGAGTTTACACTATGAGGCCGGACAATTGGTACGTGCAGGTACGCGCGGCGATGGGGCTATGGGCGAAGATATCACTCATAATGTGCGGACCATCAGCGAAATCCCCTTGGTATTACGCACCGCTACACCGCCCCAACATTTAGAAATACGTGGCGAAGCGTATATGTCTAAAGCCGTTTTTAATCGTTTGAATGCCAGAGCTAGCCAAAAAGGGCAGAAGACATTTGCGAATCCGCGCAATGCTGCCGCCGGGAGTTTGCGGCAATTGGATCCGCGTATTATGAAAGAGCGGTGCTTGAGTTTCTTTCCTTATGCAATTGCTTTTATCAGCGAGGATGCCCCGTTAAGCAATAGCCACTATGAACGCTTGTTGTCGTTAAAAGAATGGGGATTTAAGATCAATAGCGATAGCGAACGAGTTCTGGGGCTAGACGCTTGCTTAAAGTATTATGAATACTTGCTGGCGCGGCGTTCTTCGTTAGCTTACGAGTGCGATGGTGTGGTCATTAAGGTGGATGATATAGCTTTACAAACGCAATTGGGTGCGGCGACACGGGCACCGCGTTGGGCGGTGGCCTATAAATTTCCCGCTGAAGAAGCGTTGACACGGCTCTTGGATATTGAATGGCAGGTGGGTAGAACAGGCACATTGACGCCAGTAGCGCGCTTAGAACCCGTATTCGTTGGTGGTGCTACCATCAGCAATGCAACTTTGCACAATTCGGATGAAATGGCGCGCAAGGACATTCGTATTGGTGATGTTGTGATTGTACGTCGTGCAGGCGATGTGATTCCTGAGATAATCGGTGCTGTATTGGCAGAGAGAGCACCAAATACGCGCGGTGTGAGCATTCCTACGCATTGCCCTGTGTGTCACAGCCCCGTGTATAAAATCGCTGATGAAGCCGCTATACGCTGTATGGCGGGTTTACATTGTGCGGCACAGCGTAAAGAAGCGATAGTGCATTATGCTTCCCGAAAGGCTATGAATATAGAAGGTTTAGGGGATAAATTAATTGATCAGCTGGTTATACAGAATATTCTGCAATCGCCAGCCGATATTTACCATTTGGACTTAAACACTTTGGCCAATCTAGATCGTATGGGCATTAAATCGGCCGAAAATATAATACGGGCTGTAGAGGCGAGTAAAAAAACCACTTTTGCCAAATTTTTATATGCCTTGGGGATCCGTGAAGTGGGGGAAGCTACCGCTAAAATCTTGGCGCAGCATTTTCAAAACCTAGAGACATTGTATACTGCTAATGAAGAAGAATTGATGGCTTTAAATGAGATAGGCCCGGTAGTCGCAGCGTACCTACATGCTTTCTTTGGTGAAGTACATAATAAAGAGATCATTCGGGCGATTGTGGCCGCGGGAGTACATTGGCCACAAGCCCAAAAGAGTACAGTACAGCCTTTACAAGGGCAAACGTTTGTTCTGACGGGCACTTTAGAGACTTTATCGCGTGAGGAAGGCAAAGCGCGCTTAGAAGCGTTGGGCGCTAAGGTCAGCAGCAGTGTTTCTAAAAAGACCCAAGGCGTTGTTGTAGGCGATGCCCCCGGCTCTAAGCTGGATAAGGCACATGAATTGCAGGTGCCTGTTTTAACAGAAAAAGATTTTTTAGCGTTATTGAAACTATGGGAATAAATAGGCGCAAAGGGCTTTCCACCTCTAAAAATGTATAAAATTAGACCAAATTGGTCTATACTTCTTATAGCACACCATATAGATATAGCGGGGGGTGAGTCCAATGGCAGCAGTCACTGTACAGCACTATTTAGATGATTCTCATGCGCATTATGTGAGCATTACACATACGCCCGTGTATACCGCACAAGAAAATGCCGAAGTAACGCATGTCTCAGGATATCAATATGCAAAGGTAGTTATAGTCAAAGTCAAAAAAGTTTTGACTATGCTGGTAGTGCCTGCGTGTGAACGTGTGGATGTACGTTATTTACAAAAGATCTTTTCAACTCCAACAGTGAGTTTGGTGGCGGAAAAAGAGTTTAGCCAGCACTTTCCAGATTGTGAGCGTGGAGCAATACCCCCCTTTGGCCATTTATACCAAATGCCAGTCTACCTATCGCGCGTCTTTCATATCGATCGTGCTGTTATTTTTAATGCCGGACTATACAATGAGGCCATTCAAATGCCGTATAAGTATTTTATTGACTTAGTTAAACCTGATGGCTATATAGATTAATCCAACTCAATTTCTATCTCAATTATGCCATTTTGGATACGAGTGGGAAAAGCTTTAATGTCTTCATAAGCCGGTGGAGTGGTTACTTGACCGGTCTTGACGCAAAAGCGCGCTCCATGGCGCGGACAAACGATTTCATTACCATCTAGTTCACCATCGGCCAAATTGCCTCCGTCGTGCGAGCAGAGGTCTTGTATGGCGTAAATAGAGCCTTCTAGGTTGATGATCAGTAATTCTTCTACGCCCGTATCAAAGGTAATCCATTCCCCTACAGGGATATCTTCTAGGGCACAGACTGTAAGCCAATGTGAGGTCATGAGTGGTATTCCTCCTATTTTTAAAGGGCGTACACGGGGGTCCGCCCCTACGATTTAATCAAAAAAACCTAAAGCTACTTTGGCTTCTTCGGTCATACGTTCCACTGACCAGGGCGGATCCCACACCATTTCTAATTCTACATCTTCTACGCCGGGAACGGCACGTATAGCGTCAGCGACTTGAATGGGAAAGGTTTGAGCCACGGGGCAACCGGGCGCCGTTAAGGTCATGTCTAAATGAACGATGGCGTTTTCATCGATGTCGATTCTGTAGATTAAACCTAGGTCATAAATATTGACCGGAATTTCCGGGTCGTAAATTTCCTTCAAGGCGCTAATAATACGGTCTTTTAATTGGTTATCTGTATCGCTAATATCATTCATGGCCTGTCTCCGTTGAAACAATGACGTTGTTATTGAGTAAAGCGGCTTTTAGAGTATGCCAAGCTAAGGTCGCGCATTTGACTCGAGCCGGAAAAGCATTCACGCCGGCAAATACGGCTAATTTGCCTAATGGAATATCGGAAGGGTGTCCGGTTAAGAGTTCATGAAATTGTTCAAATAAGGTATACGCTTCGGCAACCGTTTTTCGGTGCAAGATTTCTGTTAATAGCGAAGCTGAGGCAATGGATATGGCACAGCCACTGCCTTCAAACATCACGGCGGTGATTGTGTTGTCCGCAGCGATATGTAATTTCAAATGAATTTTATCGCCACACAGGGGGTTAAAACCGGAGGCCTCACGATTGGCGTTGGCCAAAACACCATAATTGCGTGGGTTACGGTTATGCTCCATGATTACTTCTTGATACAGCTCTATTAAATCATCGTTCATTTGTAACTATTCCTCGGACTATAGCAATGCCATGCGTAGGGGCAGGCCCCCGTGCCTGCCCGAAAGGGCAACCACAGGGGGTTGCCCCTACGATCTTGTGCGTAGATTGAAGTAAGACGGTTTTATTCATTTAAATATCTCCCGTACCTTCTGTAAGGCATTAAACAAGATATCAATTTCTGCCTTCGTATTGTAAAAAGCAAAAGAAGCGCGCAGCGTTGCCGGTACTTGGAAAAACTCCATTACCGGCATGGCGCAATGATGGCCTGCGCGCACGGCGACGCCATAATGGTTGAGTATGGTACCTACATCGTGCGCGTGTATATTATCTACAGTAAAGGATAATATACTCGCTTTCTCTTTGGCTTCACCTATGATTCTCAAGTTATGCTGGCGCGCCAATTGAGTGGCATATAAAAGTAACTCATGTTCGTGATGGTTTATCGCTTCAAAGCCAATTTCAGCGACGTAATCTAAAGCTACTTTCAAACCTATGACACCTTCAATGTGCTGAGTACCCGCTTCGAATTTCAAGGGTAGATCTTGGTAGGTTGTTTTTTCAAAAGTAACCGATTTAATCATTTCACCACCGCCCTGATAAGGGGGCATGGCGTCTAACAAGGCTTTTTTACCATACAATACGCCTATACCCGTAGGGCCATATATCTTGTGACTGGAAAAGGCATAAAAATCGCAATTTAAGGCTTGTACATCTATCGCGGTATGCGGCGCTGCTTGCGCGCCATCGATGACGGTGACGGCGCCTACGGCATGCGCCTTAGCAATCATTTTGGCAATAGGATTGATAGTACCCAACGCATTAGAAATATGTGCCATAGCGACTATTTTGGTTTTCTCGGATAGACATTTTTCATATTCTTCTACAATAACTTCACCTTGCAGATTAATGGGCGCAACACGCAGAGTAGCGCCTGTTTGCTCACACACTAATTGCCAGGGAACTATATTGGAGTGATGTTCTAAGGCCGTGATCAACACTTCGTCGCCGGGCTTGAGTAAAGGTCTAGCGTAAGACTGAGCCACCAAGTTAATCGCCTCGGTAGTGCCTTTGACAAAAATAATCTCGCAATCGTCCTTGGCATTTAAAAATTGTGCCACACGCAGGCGTGCGCCTTCATAAGCCGCTGTAGCCAATTCGCTTAATTCATACAATCCGCGATAGATATTAGCATTGTACCGTTCGTAATAATCTTTTAGAGCATTGATAACACATTGCGGTTTTTGGCTGGTGTTGGCATTATCCAGATACACCAAGGGATGCCCCTTAACGGTCGTGTTTAAGATAGGAAATTCGCTGCGTATGCGAGTTATATCAGCATCAGTTAATGTCTTCATGATCGTCTTCTCTATATAGGTCTAAAATGAGTTCGCTGTCTAGAGCCAAATGGGTTTTAATCCACAGTGCCAATTCACTTTGCAAGCTTTTATCATGGATGGTTTCTAAGATACTGCGCGCAAAACCAAAGATCAACAATTGACGTGCGATTTCATCGCTTAGGCCGCGTGATCGCAAGTAAAACAAAGCCTCTGCATCTATATCCCCCACGGTGGCACCATGGATGCATTGCACATTTTGATTGTAGATTTCTAATTGGGGTTCTGCATAGGCCTGGCCGGTGGAAGTCAAGAGAATATTTTTATTCTGTTGGTTAGCGATACTATCTGGCGCATGGGCATCGATCAACACATGGCCGTGAAAAATATGACAGGCTTTATCATCGATAATACCGCGATACTGTTCTAAGCTGTTTGTTTTAGGCGCCAGATGGCCGATTTTAGTTTGATTGTCTATGTGATCCTGGGCTCTGGCTAAGGCTAAACCGTTTAATTGGCAAGCCGCGTGTTCTCCTTGCAACCAGGCGGAAATTTCATTGCGCGATAATTTTGCGCCAAAGTCAAAATTGAAATGATTAAGATGACTGTTCTTAGCCAAATGAGCGTGGGTTTGACGTATATGGTAGCCTTGTGTTCCGGCTTTTTTAAGATGGATACAATTCAATTCTGCGCCTTCGCTTAGTTCTATATCTATAACATAAGTAGTCAGGCTGGTGGTATCTGCTAAGCCCCAATCTACAATAACGATTTCGCTTTTGATCCCAGCATGGACTTTAATACGATGGCGTAGATGATGGGTGCTGAATTCAGCTGTTTTATCTTGCAATAACACTAAATAAATAGGGTTGTTTGAATTTTTTTTAATATCTAAATAAAGACCATCGCTCAGCATCGCTGCATTTAAACGTTCAAAATAGGAGACGGGGGTTTGTTGTTTTTTAGGAATACTGGGCCAAGCGCGTTGTGACAATAAATACGACTCTGCATTTAAGGGCGCAGATAAGGCTGGATTAAAGGAACCATTGATAAAACAAAATCGATCTTCTGGGATAGTCAAAGGAATATCGTTTAGCGTTAAGCTAGAGGGGGTGGTGGCTGGTTTAATAAAAATGGTTTTTTCCAAACGTGCAAGATTAGTGTATTTCCACGCTTCATCGCGTATCGTGGGCAAAGGCATCGTTTGCCAGTTTTGCCAAGCGTCTAACCTTAAATGCTTATCCCAGCCTGGAAGTACTGCGCAGGCTGCAAATAGGCTTTGAGAGATCATGTCGTGACTCATGCTTTAGCCCCCAGTCTTTTTTTGTAGAAAGGGTTCATATCCTTCGGCTTCTAATTGGGTTGCTAGCGTATAATCTCCCTCGGCGACGATTTTACCTTCAGACAATATATGTACTACATCGGGCTTGATATAATCCAATAAACGCTGATAGTGGGTGATGAGTAAAATGCTGCGCTTTTCATTGCGCATTAAATTAATCCCTTCTGCAACGATACGCAAAGCATCGATGTCTAAACCCGAATCGGTTTCATCCAAGATGCATAAGCTGGGTTCTAGTAACAGCAATTGCAAAATTTCATTACGCTTTTTTTCGCCGCCGGAAAAGCCGCTATTCACATCCCTATACAGATAACTGTCATCCATGTGCAGTAATTTCATTTTCTCTCTAACGATGCTCAAGAAATCGATGGCATCGATTTCTTCTAAGCCCATGTGTTTGCGTTTGGCATTTAAGGCGGATTTTAATAAATATAGATTAGATACGCCAGGAATCTCTACCGGATATTGAAAGCTTAGGAATAAACCTAAATGTGCGCGTTCATCGGCTGTTAAGGTGCTTAAATCGATGCCTTGATAATGCATAGTGCCGGCGGTAATCTGATATTCTTCGCGGCCTGCCAATACGTTGGCTAAAGTGCTTTTGCCTGATCCATTAGGGCCCATAATCGCATGCACTTCGCCTGGCTTGATGCTAAGATGAATGCCCTTTAAAATCGCCTTATCTTCTATGCTCGCCTGTAAATTCTTTATTGTTAACATTACTTTCTCCTAACCTATGGAACCTTCTAAACTTAAACCCAATAACTTTCTCGCTTCTACTGCAAACTCCATCGGTAGTGTTTTCATCACTTCCTTACAAAAGCCATTGACGATCATCGATACCGCATTTTCGGTGTCTATGCCGCGCTGGGCTAAATAAAACAATTGATCTTCGCTGATTTTAGAGGTAGAAGCTTCATGTTCGATGCGCGCACGGCTGTTTTTACTTTCTATATGCGGGAAAGTGTGCGCGCCGCAATGCGTGCCCATTAATAGGGAGTCGCAGCGGGTATAATTATGTGCGCCATCGGCGTGTGCCAATACTTTGATTAAACCACGATACGTGTTTTGCGCAAAACCGGCTGAAATACCTTTGGCAATGACCGTACTTTTAGTGTGTTGCCCTATATGTATCATTTTGGTGCCGGTATCGGCTTGTTGATGGTGATTGGTTAAGGCTACGGAATAAAATTCACCGACGCTATAATCGCCTTTCAATATCACACTAGGGTATTTCCATGTGATGGCAGAGCCTGTTTCCACTTGCGTCCAACTGATTTTGGAGTGATGGCCTCTACATTCACCGCGTTTGGTGACAAAATTATAAATACCGCCTACGCCGTTTTCATCGCCTGGATACCAATTTTGTACGGTGGAGTATTTGATCTGTGCTTTATCTAAAGCGATGAGTTCAACGACGGCGGCATGTAATTGGTTTTCATCGCGTTGTGGCGCGGTACAGCCTTCTAAATAGCTGACATAAGCGCCTTCATCGGCGATGATCAGCGTGCGTTCAAATTGGCCGGTAGAACGCGCATTGATGCGGAAATAGGTCGACAATTCCATAGGGCAGCGCACGCCGGGAGGAATATAAACAAAGGAGCCATCACTGAATACGGCTGCATTTAAGGAGGCGAAAAAATTATCGGTGTGCGGTACTACGCTACCTAGGTATTGTTGTATTAAATCGGGATGATTTTGTACTGCATCGGAAAAAGAGCAGAAAATAATACCCATTTCGTTTAATTTATCTTTAAAGGTGGTGGCGACCGAGATACTGTCAAAAACGGCATCTACGGCTACACCTGCCAACCATTCTTGTTCCTTTAAAGGAATGCCTAATTTATTGTAGGTTTCAATGAGCTTAGGATCGACTTCGCTTAAATCCTTAGGCCCTTCTGTTACTTTAGGTGCGGAGTAATAACTAATGGCTTGATAGTCTATAGGCCCATATTTGAGATGCGCCCAATGGGGCTCTGTTAAATGACGCCAGTATTCATAAGCTTTTAAGCGCCACGCCAACATAAATTCCGGTTCATTTTTTTTAGCTGAAATAGCGCGTACCGTGTCTGCATTTAAGCCTGGCGGCAGGGTATCGGATTCGATGTCGGTGATAAAACCGTGCTCGTAGTCTTGCTGGAGTAAGTTTTCGAGTGTCTCATTCGGCTTAGTCATTTTATGTGTTCCTCGCCATTTTTAATGTTATCATGTCTTGTAAGCTTATTTTTTCTAGAGTCTTGTAAACAATACTGCTGATAGTTTGCCAGTTACCGGCAATAGCACAGGTGGGTTGCAAGGCACAGATCGTATTATTATGGCTGCATTCGGTTAAACCTGGTTTTCCTTCCATGGCAGTAATGATATCGGCAATGGTGATCTTAATGGCTTCATTCGCCAAGCTATAACCACCATGTGCACCGCGATGCGACAGCAATAAACCGCTTTTAGTTAAGGCCTTTAAGATCTTACTCACCGTAGGCAGGGCAATATGCGTTTCTGCGCTAATGTCTTTGGCATTGTGCATTTTCTCTGGAAATTGGGCGAGATAAGCCATCACCACTGTGCTGTAATCGGTTAACTTACTGATTTTTAACATTTTTATCCCCTCGCTGTGCAAGGCCTTTAAAATAGGACCCCTATAGTACTAATTATAGCGGATCGGCGCAAGGGGGATTGTTTTATCGTTCAATGATTGCCTATATTCTTGACGTCAGGAATATGGTTGATTTTGAATTAGATGGTGATCCTCTGGCCAGCAATTGCTCGCAGAGCTTAGAAAGTGCTGCTCGGACAGGCTATTTTTCTCATATTTGCTAATTTTTCGCAAATATGCTATTATCTTAAAATGAAGTGGAAACTAACTTATTACAGTGAACAAGTCACGAATGACATAAGAAAATGGCCGCAAAAGCTATTGGCTAAGTATTTGCGGATAGTGGACTTAATAGAAGAGCAAGGGCCTAACCTGGGCGAGCCTTTTACAAAAAAGCTCGATAAAGATTTGTATGAAATTCGAGTAAAGGCGCAAGAAGGTATCGGCAGGGCTTTGTATTGCCATGTTATAGATCAGGAAATAGTTATATTAACGGCATTTATTAAAAAGACCCAAAAGACGCCCTTAAGGATTATGAAATTAGCCAAAACCCGAATGAAAGAGGTGACATTATGAACAAGAAAATAAGCCATGCTGAATTTAAGAAAGAACTGCTTAGAGACAGCAAAATTGCTGCTGATTATGAAGATCTGGAAGAAGAATACCAACTTATCCGGCAAATGTTGCGTATGCGAAAAGAAAAAGGATTAACACAGGAAGCTGTCGCTGAGGCGATGCATACCTCAACATCGGCTATATCCAGATTAGAATCAATGCATATGAGCGAGAGACCTTCCCCCTCGTTCTCTACCTTGAAAAAATATGCCCATGCTTTAAAGTGCCGTTTAAATATTGAATTAATACCAATAGAGCGCCACCGTTAAATACTCGTTTTTTTCCTAATTGATTTTGAATTAGATAGTGATCCTCTGGCCAGTAATTGCCCGCAGAGCTTAGAAAGTGCTGCTCGGACACGCCGTAAACCCATCCCTGGGGGCTCGGGTGCCGCGTCCTGCGGCACCCGGTCCTCACAGCCCATTTCTAAGCTCTGCGGGCGTAGCATTTTTCTAGTTCCCAGGGACATCGTTGCTAAATCTTGTATAAAATCTTTTATGCTATGTGCATCAATACTATACCCGCACCATGCTTTAATGTTACATTATACTATGCAAAAAAATAAAAATCAGGAGAGAAATTTTTGTGACTAATAGTTTTGATCGTTCTCATAAGGATAAAAAATATTTTATCAATGGTTCAACTTATAACTGCCCTTTTTGTGATCGAAATCATGTCAAATGCTCGGTAAGTGAAACTGGCTCCTATAATGCTTCTAATACCAAAACTGTTTATTATTATTTGGTTTGTTGCGATGATTGTGGAAACATTTCATTCCATTTAAGCAACTATGAACTTATTACACATAAGCGAGGCACTGCATATGGTGGCGGAAGCAATTTTGCTTTTCCTCCACAAGAAAGAAAAAACATTCATTCTTCGGATGGTAAAACTATTGAGTATGGTAGAAGTGTTCCGATTTTAGATGAAAAAGGTAACCCAAAAGAACTGGATGATGTTTTCTTTTATCACCAGCCAAGCGTATCTTTCACTATTGATGAAAGAATACCGACATCTATAAGAAAGCCATTAAGTGAGGCTTGTGATTGTCTTAAAAGCAATTTTTTAACAGGCGCATCTGCTTGCTTGCGTAAATCAATTTATAAGCTCTTGCAACATCAGAAGATCCCTGAAAAAGATAAAACTGGTTACGACAAGCGCATTGATGCTTTAAAGGAAAAATACTCAAAGATAGATAGTGGCTTATTTGATAACTTAAAGGCCGTTCATGGATTGACGAGTCAAGAAGTACACGAAAACGATTGGCAAGACTTTGACGCTCATACTCTTCGATTCCTTCTTGAGATAACTAAAGAAGTATTAATAGAAATTTATGTTGTTCCTGATGAAAAGCAAAAGCGCAATATAGAATTTTTAACGCTTAAAAGCAGAGCTAAAGTTGTTGAACAGCAATAACAAAGTTTTTACTTTTCTAGATAACGAAGCGCGGAGTTAAAGTCCAAAACCATCGTTGCAGAGTTGTGTCAAACCGTGAGCGGCAGGAAGCCGCGACCGAACGTACATGGATGTATTTACAGCGTGTTTGACACAACGGCAGCGATGGCTTTGGACAAAAACATGAAGGAGATGAAGGAGGCCCCATATGATTAAGCAATTCTTTTTTGCCATTGGATTACTCGCCTTCACTTTTTTCTCAATCGCTACTGCCGAATCCTTATATGTACATAGCGCTATTTTAGAATTTTATCAAGATCCTGGGCAGAGTACTCAAGCGGATAGCTATCATTATTTTCCGGATGGTTTATTGGTTGTCCAAGATGGGCATGTCAAAAAAGCAGGAAATTATAGTACGCTAAAATCTGATCTTCCGCCCAATGCCAAAATTGTGAATTATCCTAATGGACTTATAATCCCAGGGTTCATCGATACTCACATTCATTATCCTCAAGTGGATATGATCGCGGCCGATAATGGTGGTCAATTACTAGATTGGCTGAATCAATATACCTTTCCTTTTGAAAAAAAGATGAAGGATAAACAATATTCCGAAGATACGGCCCATTTCTTTATAGATGAGCTACTCAGAAATGGCACAACGACTGCCAATGTGTTCGCTGCAGTCTATCCACAGTCTATTGATGCGTTATTTACAGCGGCTGAGCAAAAACATATGCGTATTATTACCGGTTTAGACATGGCCGATAGAAATGTTCCCGCGTATTTGATCCAAAAACCAGAAGTCGCTATTGCACAATCAGAAGAACTCATTCAAAAATGGCATGAGAAGCTTGGGACACGCTTAATCTATTCTATTGAATTTCGTTTTGCCATTACCACAACACCTGCTTTTTTTAAACAGATTGAAGCCTTAAAGCAACGCTATCCCACGGTTCATGTACACACCCATATTTCCGAAAGTAAAGCAGAAGTTACTTTGACGAAACAACTATTTCATGTTAAAAATTATTTAGATGTCTATCAGCACTATAATTTATTAGGTCCTAATACGCTGTTGGCGCATGGCATTTGGTTGACTACGCCTGAATTACAAGAAATGTCTAAAACCAAAACCCCCGTTTCCTTTTGTCCAACGTCCAATTTGTTTTTAGGCAGCGGCTTATTTAATCTTGCTAAAGTAACCAGTAATCAGGTAACCGTTGGCTTGGGCACGGATGTGGGTGCAGGCACTAGTTTTTCCTTACTGCAGACACTGAATGAAGCATTTAAAGTTTTACAGTTGCAACAACAACATTTAACAGGATTAAGAGGTTTCTATTTGGCAACCTTAGGTGGTGCTAGAGCGCTTAACTTGGAAGATAAATTAGGTAATTTTGCTCCGGGCAAGGAAGCCGATTTTGTGGTACTGAATAGTGAAGGTGCTACGCCATTGTTGAAACGCCGCTTGTTGTACGCCAATACGCTAGAGGAAAAACTATTTGTACTCATGATGTTAGGCGATGATCGCACTGTGATGGCGACTTATGTGAATGGAAAATTGGTGTATCAATCATGACTGAAAACAAAAGACAGCAATTAAAGAATGCGTTCATTGCGGGTGAAAAGAGTGGTTTTGCCAATTACACATTAGAAAGCATTATCTCGGACTTAGATAATGAGGGTAACGGTTAAAATGAAAATACATTGTGTTTTACATGCTTCTTTTATAGTCATCGCGTTAAAGCGAATAGTTCCATTAAAAAAGGTTGTTTTTATTGTCTAATTTATTGAAAAACAATAATTTCTTGCATTGACTTGACAGTTTTGCACTAATCGTATATAGTGACGTTTTTATTTTACTACCCTTTAAATTAATTTCAAAATAAGGTTGGTATTATACATGTTTTTTGGTTTATTATTTTTCATAGTGAGGTAAATTATTATGGCTGCAAATACAGGTAATCTCAATAGTATATTTAGAGAATCTCTTCAAGAGAGAACGGCAAGAAAAAAATCAGACTTAAAAGAACTAGAAGCAGACTTAAAAGACTTGGCTTCTGCTGATGAAGGTGATTTTGAAGAAAAACTCAAAACATTCATACTAAAGCATGGTGGAATTAATAGGCAAGATGAACAAGGGAATACCTTGGCTCATCGCATGACATTTTCTGGACACGTATATGATTTTTATAAAAAAATCGACATAATGTTCCAATATAATCCTGATTTCACGATTGCGAATAAGGAAGGAATGACTCCTATGCATTTAGCGGCAATATGGAATCGAGAACGCTATCAATCTCAGATCTTTAGCCAGTATGTTACCTATGCCGCTAAAAAACAATTTGATTTTTCTGCACTTGATGGAAATGGAAAAGCTGTATTGCACTATGCCGCGTATATCGCATCTGCACAGTGTAATATTAAAATAATTATTGATGCAGTAAAAGAGCATAACCTGAAAATAGATTATAATGTAATATCGGCATCAGGCAAAACAACACTTTTTTATTTGATTAACCACCAACGTTTTTATGAAGCAAAATTGCTTTTACAAGAAGGCGCTCGTCCAGTGGGTAATGTTAAAGATAGTGCTGAATACGTCGAAGCACAAAAACTATTAGCGCAGCTTGAAGGAGAGCGAAAAGAATTGTATGATGGTCTCTTTAAAGATATAGAAGAAGAAAAGAATGTGGGATTATCTAATGCAAATGATACTTTTTTTTGTGCAGCCCGTCGTATGCAGATAGATTCAAGGGTGCGTAAGTTACCAGGAAAGGAAAGCAAATGCCAACAGATAGAGGCGGACTTAAAGGAGATAATGCAAGTAATGGAAACCCCGGCTCACCAACCAAGTAGTTATATTTTTCAATAGAAATTTTCAGCTCAAGATTTAAATTCTTTCAAAGAGAGCTATTTTTAATAAATCAAGTGCCTCTATTAATACGAGGCATTTGAACGTAAGATCTATTGCATTCAATCTTATGGGTTAAATGGTGCTTTTTTACTGAATCTTCTTTAATTAAACCCCAAACTTCTTCTGATGTATTCCCAAAAGCTGAAATCGAAGGCCTTTCCACAAAATGTGTAAGATATTGCGCATATTGCAACTATATACGAACGCAAATTATTTTCAGGTAAGGCTAGTAGAAGTGCTTTAGTGGTGATATCCTTAGCGGTGATTCTTTGGCTTAGTTTTAAAAAAAGTGTTTTTAAAACTGAAGGAGAATATAGTAAAAAACAACCTTTTCGAATGTTTTAAAGCATAAATATGTGAAAATATGAATAAAAATACTAAGTCTCACACGAGGCCATCATAAGGAATAACTTATGCCAAACACCATTCTTGCCATCGACCAAGGTACCAGCAGTACGCGCGCCATTATTTTTGATATCCGTGGCAATATTTTAAAGATGAGTGCACACACGCATGGACAGAGTAGTATAGTCAGTGATGATAACGAGGTATTAAGCCGAGTAGAACAAGATGGCGAAGAAATTTGGCGTAATACTTTGAGTGTTTGTAGGGAAGTATGCTCGGACAGCAATATCAACGATATTATCGCTGTAGGCATTACCAATCAACGTGAAACCCTAGTGACCTGGGATGCCGTTACCAATGCATTATTAGCACCGGTTATAGTGTGGCAAGACAGGCGCAGTGCTGATTTATGCCGACAATGGATAGAGGCAGGCTTGGAGCCATGGGTGCAACAAAAAACAGGTTTATTGTTGGATCCATACTTTTCGGCTACTAAAATGGTTTGGTTATTGCAGCACGATGCGAACTTGCAATCCTTAGTACAGCAGAAGCGGTTGCGTTTTGGCACCATTGATACCTTTTTATTGTGGCGTTTAACGGCCGGTAAAAGTTATGCTACGGATGTCACCAACGCCAGTCGTACCTTGTTGATGAATTTACGAAGCCTACAATGGGATGAAGAGTTATTATCTTTTTTTGGCATAGACCGCAGTTGTCTACCCGAGATTAAAGAAAGCACCGCCGATTTTGGCACTATTGAAAAAGAATTATTGGGTAGGGCCTTGCCTATTACCGCCATGATCGGAGATCAACAAGCTGCCTTAGTAGGGCAAGCGTGTTTTAAACCCGGGATGGCCAAAAGTACTTACGGCACGGGTTGCTTTTTATTGATTAATACCGGCGATAAACCCGTCTATTCGCAGCACCGTTTGTTAACGACTATTGCCTATAGTGCCAAAGGGCAACGGGCTTATGGTTTGGAAGGCAGTATTTTTGCCGCCGGTGTTTGTATGCAATGGTTACGAGACACTTTAAAATTGATAGAAAATCCGGACGATGCTGAACATTGGGCTAGACAAATTGACGATACCGGCGGGGTTTATTTAGTGCCCGCGTTTACGGGTTTGGGTGCGCCCTATTGGGATCCGTGGGCGCGAGGTGCTATTGTAGGTTTAACACGTCACACGGGTATAGCCCACATTATACGCGCGGCATTGGAAGCGGTGTGTTATCAGACGGCAGATTTATTAGCGACTATAGCCTTAGACGGCGCTGTTATTCATGAATTACGTGTCGATGGCGGTATGACGGTCAATACCTGGTTATTGCAATTTTTAGCGGATATAGTGGACTGCGCCATCAAAAAACCGCATGTTATAGAAACCACGGCCTTGGGGGCAGCGTATCTTGCAGGCTTACAAGTGGGAATATACGATAGTTTAGAAGCTATTGCTGATCTGTGGCATGAAGAAAAAACCTATAAGCCCGAAATGACAGCCAGCAAGCGCGATCATTTGTATCAGGGTTGGCGTCTGGCGGTGCGACGGGTGTTGGTGACTTAAGGTAAACGCCCTAAATGAAGCATTTGAGCCGCGACCGCGAGTTTGCAAAACCCGCTCCCTCACGGTCGCGGATAATTCATTCTGTTCTGAGCGTTTTGTTACTTATTTGCAAAATACAAGCCATTGTGTTAATTATTAGACAAGATTTATGAGGCAATTCAATTGCAATGCTTGGGTTTTGAACGGAGATAACTAAACCATGGACCATAACATAGTCATTTTTGCAATTTTTTTAATTTTCTCGGGCGCGGCGGCGATAGCCACGCTGGCTTTGTACACGCGACAATCCTTATTAATGGTTTATATAGGTCTAGGCATGCTTTTAGGGCCATGGGGTTTGGGCTTGATGTCTGATCCGGTGTTGATTAAACAAACGGGCGAAGTGGGGATTGTTTTTCTACTCTTTTTAATGGGTTTAAACTTATCCTTAGAAGACTTTTTAAAAACATTTCGCAATATGGCTTGGGTGGCTTTGCTGAGTTCACTCATATTTGCCGCGGTTGGTTTTGTGATTGCCCATTACAGCGGCTTTAACACGACGGAATCGATTATTGTAGGCGCGGCGATGATGTTCTCTAGCACCATCATAGGTTTAAAATTATTACCGACTACAGTATTGCATCATCAACACGTAGGAGAGGTGATGATAGGCGTGTTATTACTGCAAGATATCATCGCCATCATTGCTTTGTTGATTTTAAAAAGTGTAGGCACAGGGGGCAGCCTTTCGAGTTTGGTAATACTCAAAGCCCTGATTGCATTTCCGGTATTGACCTTGGGAGGTTATATTGCTGAAAAGTATGTGCTCAGGGTTTTATTGGCGCGTTTTGACTATGTGCGTGAATACATTTTTCTGTTAATGCTAGGTTGGTGTTTGGCCTTTGCACAGCTGGCGCAGATGTTCGATTTATCCTATGAAGTGGGCGCTTTTATTGCTGGCATCGTCATTGCTGCGAGCCCCGTGGCTTTGTATGTGGCAGAAAGTTTAAAGCCTTTACGCGACTTTTTCTTAGTGATGTTTTTCTTTTCCATAGGTGCAGGCTTTAATTGGCATTACGGAGTTCAATTATTCTGGCCAGCGTTGATTCTAGCGGTGGCGATGATGATCTTAAAGCCAACAGTATTTGCTGTGTTATTGAAAAAAAATGGTGAACCTAAGGCTATAGCCTGGGAAATCGGCGTGCGTTTAGCACAAAATAGCGAGTTCTCATTATTATTGGCGTATTTAGCACGCAGTAGTGGCTTTATTTCTAGGGAGGCGTCGAACTTAATTCAAAGTGCTACCATTTTAACTTTTTTAGTGGCTTCTTACTGGGTAGTGTTAAAATATCCATCGCCATTGGCTTTTAGTACTAGGTTAAGACGAGATTAACATGCGTATTGATTTAGAGTCAGGCTGGGCTACGGGTGTGCGCATCCTTGCCTCACCCAATTACAACAGCCGCCCCGTAGGAACCGAGGTGGATCTATTGGTTATACATTGTATTAGTTTGCCACCCGGACAATATGGGGGCGGCTATATCGAAAAATTATTCCGCAATCAATTGCCCATAGAGGCGCATCCCTATTTTGAAACCATTGCCGACCACGTGGTTTCTGCACATTTTTTAATCGATAGGGGTGGCATGGTAACGCAATTTGTCAGTGTCTACGAACGCGCCTGGCATGCGGGCGTTTCCTCTTTTGCGGGCCGCGCACAGTGCAACGACTACTCCATAGGAGTAGAATTGGAGGGTTGTGTGACCGATAGCTTCACTTTTGAACAGTATAAGGCCTTGCAGGCCCTAAGTGTGGCCCTAAAGGGATGTTTTCCAGCCATTAATTGCGGTAGAATTGTAGGTCATAGCGATATAGCGCCTGGACGTAAAGACGACCCAGGGCCTTTTTTCGACTGGCAGGAATTTTTTTCTTTGTTAAAGGATGTTGGTTTTTAAATCTATAGAAGGACAGTGAATATGATTATTATCGTGGTTTTGCTTTGTTTAGCTTTGAACCGTTTTACGCCTATGGGTAAATGGGTGCGCAATTATGGCTGGTTAAATCGGTACTTTGAATACCATCATAAATGGTTGGGAACGACGCCTTTTGGCAAAGGGGTGTTGGGGTTGCTGATGGGCATAGTGCCGGCGGTTGTTGTAGTAGCTATTTTGCAATGGATATTGATGTATTTTGTGTGGGGTATTGCCGCCTTTGTATTTGCTGCGGCTGTTTTGTTGTATGCCTTAGGCGTTATGCCGACGATAGCGACGGATAACTCTACGCAGAAAGCCAGCAAAACCACTACCATCGAAGATGCGGCGCGCCATGAGGGGGCCGCTGTTGTGGCTGCAAAGGGCAAGGGCAGCTTATTGTGGCAGGCACAAACCAATACGTTTGCCGTATTATTTTGGTTTGTACTGATGGGTCCAGCAGGGGCAGTGTTGTACCGTTTTTCGCGCTTGTTGTCTGAACAGCATTATGCAGAGGATTCTCTAAAGATACGCGATGCTGCGATTTCTTGGGTGTCGTACTTAGATTGGGTCCCAGTGCGTTTATTGGGTTTATGTTTTGTATTAGCGGGCCGTTTTGAAAGTACCTTCAAAGTATGGTGGGGTCAAATTATAGCGGCACCTAAAAATAATGAGACGTATTTGGATGCTTGCAGTCACGCGGCATTAGAAAGTGGTCAAGAGACGCCGCAACGGCAATGGGCTTTGTATCAACGCGCTTTGCTTATATTTTTGATCATATTGTCGCTGTTGTCGCTGGCGGCATGGGCGCACCAATAATAATATTGTAGGGGCAGGCTCCTGTGCCTGCCCTAAGTAGAGAGGGTAAATGAAAAAGAATTTAATCGATGTGGATCCTACAGAGACACAGGAATGGGTAGATGCGCTGGATTCCTTAATTCGTGAAGAAGGGGTTGAACGGGCTGATTTCATCTTAACGCGAGTGTTAGACAAAGCGCGGCGTTTGGGTGTGAATGCGCCTTTAACGACTACAGATTATGTCAATACGATAGCGCTAGCGGATGAAACTGTTTATCCGGGCGATCTAGCCATGGAAGAGCGTATCGATGCTTTTATACGCTGGAATGCAATGGCGATGGTGGTGCGAGCTTCGCATAAGGCCCCGGGAGTGGACGGCCATATTTCAACCTTTGCCTCTTCGGCTATATTGTATGAAGTGGGCTTGTTACACTTTTTTCGCAGCGTGGACGATGTCTCGCACGGCGACTGTGTTTATGTGCAGGGTCACTCGTCTCCAGGCATATATGCCTTTGCCTATTTAATGGGTTGTTTGTCGGCAAAACAATTAGACCATTTTCGTCAAGAAGTGGGTGGTGAAGGCATTTCCTCTTATCCACATCCATGGTTAATGCCGGATTTTTGGCAGTTTCCAACGGTATCCATGGGTTTAGGTCCTATACAAGGGATTTATCAAGCGCGTTTTTTAAAATATTTACAGCATCGTGGCTTGCAAGATACTACTGGCCGTAAAATATGGGTGTTTTGTGGCGATGGTGAAATGGATGAACCTGAATCGGTAGGTGCATTGCACATTGCACAAAAAGAACAATTAGATAATCTTATTTTCGTGATCAATTGTAATCTGCAACGGTTAGATGGTCCCGTGCGCGGCAATGGTAAGATCATCCAAGAATTAGAAAGTCATTTTCGCGGCGTAGGCTTTAATATCATTAAAGTTATCTGGAGCAGCGAATGGGATGAATTATTTGCTCGTGATACAGAAGGCTTATTGCGCCAGCGTATGATGGAGATGGTCGATGGCGAGTATCAATTGTTCCAAGCTAAAGATGGCGCAGTGGCACGTGAGGTATTGTTTGGTGGCGATCCGCGTTTATTGGCCATGGTCGAGCATTTATCGGATGAAACACTGTTTGAAATGCGTTATGGTGGTTTGGATCGTAAAAAAGTGTATGCGGCCTATCAACAAGCGGTGAATTTAAACAATGGTCGCGCCACGGTTATTTTGGCAAAAAGTGTTAAAGGTTATGGCTTAGGCCCAGTGGGTCAAGCGCAGAATACAGCGCACAATCAGAAAAAATTGGCTTTAGAAGATGTTACGTATATGCGCGATCGTTTTAAGATCCCCTTGCAAGATAAAGAATTAGAAGCAGTGCCTTATATGCAATTTGCAGAAGGTTCTCCTGAGTTAAACTACTTGCAACAGCAGCGCAAAGCCTTGGGTGGCAATTTCCCTAAACGTAAACAAACAGAGGGCAGTTTAACGCTGCCAGAAGCAGGGCTGTGGGAGCCGCATTGGCAAGGCGGTCACGATAGGGAATATTCTACCACCATGGCTTTTGTGAGGATCTTAAGTAGTTTGTTAAAAGATAAAGCCATCAAAGATAGAATTGTACCGATTGTCGCCGATGAGTCGCGTACTTTTGGTATGGAAGGTTTGTTCCGTCAGTTGGGTATTTATTCGGTAGAAGGCCAATTGTATAAACCGGTGGATGCGGGCGAATTGATGTATTACAAAGAAGATACAAAAGGACAACTCTTGGAAGAAGGCTTAACAGAAGCGGGTGCTTTTTCTTCCTGGCTGGCTGCAGCTACGTCTTACAACACCAATCAATTGGCGATGTTACCGTTTTATATTTATTATTCCATGTTTGGTTTTCAACGCATTGGTGATTTAGCGTGGGCTGCTGGCGATCAAAAAGCGCGTGGCTTTTTAATAGGCGCTACCGCAGGCCGTACGACCTTGTCCGGTGAAGGCTTACAACATGAAGATGGCCATAGCCATGTCATGGCAGGCTTAATACCAAATTGCATCAGCTACGATCCGACTTTTCATTATGAATTAGCTGTCATTATTGAAGAAGGGATGCGTAGGATGTATGGCCTTTGTGAAGATGTTTATTACTATATCACGGTCATGAATGAAAATTATCTGCATCCCGCTATGCCGGAAGGCGCACGCGAGGGCATTATACGTGGTTTGTATTGCTTGAAAAAAATAGCAGCGACACAAAAGCCTACAGTGCAGTTATTAGGCTCGGGTACTATTCTGCGTGAGGCGATTGCGGCCTGTGCTCTATTGCAAAACTATGGTGTAGAAGCCGAGGTGTGGAGTGCCACCAGCTTTAATGAATTATACCGGGAAGCTTGGGCCATAGAACGCAATAATCGTTTGCATCCTGAAAAAACTGCCGAGATACCTTATGTCACGCAATGCTTAGCGCCAACGAAAGGTCCCATTTTAGCAGTAACGGATTATGTGCGTGCTTATGCTGAACCTATACGCG
The DNA here is from genome assembly GCA_009885935.1 of Gammaproteobacteria bacterium. Taxonomy (GTDB): domain Bacteria; phylum Pseudomonadota; class Gammaproteobacteria; order UBA1113; family UBA1113; genus VFKP01. The sequence goes on along the minus strand of VFJT01000028.1, from coordinate 24,208 downwards.
CTTATTTAGGAGATCGTTCTTATACCGTATTGGGTACCGATGGCTTTGGCCGCAGCGATACGCGCCTAGCTTTGCGCCAATTCTTTGAGGTCGATAGCAATGCGATTGCTTATGCGAGTTTAAAAGCATTGTACGATGAAAAAGCGATCGAACTAAAGGTATTGCAAAAAGCGATGAAAGAGTTAGGAATTAATTCCAATAAAGAAAATCCTGTAAAGTGTTAAGAGGTTATTAAATAGATGTCAAACGTAATTGAAATAAAAGTTCCGGACATTGGGCAGAGTGAAGCGGTTGATGTCATCGAAGTGTTGGTGAAGGCAGGCGATACGATTGCCGTTGACGATCCGATCGTCACCTTGGAATCCGATAAAGCCAGTATGGATGTGCCCAGTCCTTATGCTGGCGTAGTAGAAAGTGTCAGTGTTAAAGTAGACGATAAGGTTACTGAGGGCAGTGTTATTTTATTGTTAAAGACGGAAGCCAGTGTAGAAAAGCCTGCAGTCACAGCAGAAAAAATAAAAGAAAAAGTCGCTGATATACCCACAGCATTTCAAGATACGAATCTTGGCGTAGGGGCGGACCCCCGTGTCCGCCCTGAAATTGCAGACAATTTACACGCGGGCCCTGCAGTCAGACGCTTGGCGCGTGAATTAGATCTAGATTTAAGGCAAATTCCAGCCACTGGACCTAAGGGCCGTATTTCCAAAGAAGATGTCAAAAACTATGTGCAAGCGCGCATGCAAGGCGGTGGTGGCGGTTTTGCATTTCCTGCAGTCCCACAAATTGATTTTTCTCAATTTGGTACCATAACGATAGAACCTTTATCCAAAATTAAAAAACTATCCGGCGCAAATTTGCATCGCAATTGGGTGAGCATTCCGCATGTGACACAATTTGATGAAGCCGACATCACGAATTTAGAAGCGTTTAGGAAGGAACATAAAGCAGAAGTGGAGAAACAAGGCATTAAGTTAACGCCATTGGTGTTTATCATGAAAGCCGTTGCGGCGGCGTTGAAAAAAATGCCACAGTTTAATGCTTCTTTGTCTGCCGATGGCGCATCTATTATATTAAAACAGTATATTCATTTGGGTGTGGCCGTAGATACGCCCAATGGCTTGGTAGTGCCTGTGGTACGCGATGTGGATAAAAAATCCGTGCTGGAATTGGCGGCAGAATTGGCCAGCATCAGTGAGCGTGCGCGCAATAAGGCTTTAAAAACGCCTGAGTTGCAAGGCAGTTCATTCAGCATTTCTAGCTTGGGCGGCATAGGCGGTACAGCTTTTACGCCGATCATCAACGCGCCCGATGTGGCGATTTTAGGGGTGTCTAAGTCTAGCTATAAGCCGGTATACGATAAAGGTAGTTTTGTGCCACGTTTAATGTTGCCCTTGTCCTTATCTTACGATCACCGCGTTATTGATGGTGCCGATGGGGCACGTTTTTGTAAACAGTTGGTGGAGTATATAGAAGGTGTTCCGCTTAGCTTGTAAGATCGTCAAAATAGATCGTAGGGGCAGGCCCCCGTGCCTGCCCAAAAGGGCGGCCACAGGGGGCCGCCCCTACGTAAAGATCCGCATTTTCAAGAGCCGATACTATAGATATTAAAATAAATTGGAGACAGCAGTGAATACAGACAATAAATTACATTTTCCTTTGGTCGTTATTGGTAGCGGCCCTGGGGGTTATACCGCAGCATTCAGAGCAGCCGATCTGGGTTTAAAAGTATTATTAATCGAACAATACGCAACGATAGGCGGTGTATGCCTAAACGTAGGGTGTATTCCCTCTAAAGCCTTGTTGCACAGTGCCAAAGTCATAGACGAAGCACACGATATTCAATCTTGGGGTATAGAATTTGCTGCCCCAAAAATAAATACGCAAACCTTAAAGGCCGCCAAAGATAAAGTTGTAGGCCGTTTAACCGGTGGCTTAAAAGCATTGGCCAAACAACGCGGCGTAACTATACTGCAAGGTGTGGCACAATTTGAAAATGATACAACGATTACCGTGACGACTGCTGAAGGCAAGCAAACGGTGCAATTTGATAATGTAATCATCGCTGCCGGCTCTAGACCCGTGAAATTGCCTTTCTTACCAGACGATCCACGCATCATCGATTCAACCGGCGCTTTAGAATTAGCTAAAGTTGATGGCAATATGCTGGTGATAGGTGGCGGTATCATTGGCTTGGAAATGGCAACGGTATATAGATCTTTAGGCTGCAAGATTACCATAGTGGAATTAATGGATGGCTTAATGCCCGGTGCAGACAGAGACTTAATCAAACCATTCCATAAATTTGTTGCCAAGCAATACGAACAAATTTTATTAAAGACAAAAGTAACCTTCGTTGAAGCTAAAAAAGACGGCTTATGGGTAACTTTCGAAGGTGAAGGCGCACCCGCTGAACCGCAACGCTTTGACCAAATTCTATCGGCAGTCGGTCGTAGATCCAACAGCGACCGCTTAGGCTTAGATAAAACCAGCATTAAAGTGAATGAACGCGGTTTTATAGACGTAGACACGCAAATGAAAACCAACGTTGCACATATCTATGCTATAGGGGATATCGTGGGCCAACCTATGTTGGCGCATAAAGCGGTTGCTGAAGCGCGCGTGGCAGCAGAAGTGATTTCTGGCTTAAAACATTATTTTACGCCAGCGTGTATTCCTTCAGTAGCGTATACCGATCCCGAAGTGGCCTGGACAGGTGTTACCGAAGAACAAGCCAAAGCGCAAGGTTTAAATTATGGTACCGCTACTTTCCCGTGGATGGCCAGTGGCCGTGCTTTGAGTATGGCACGCGATGAAGGCTTAACTAAACTGATTATTAATAATGAAAATCATAAAATCATGGGTGCCGGTATTGTAGGTCCGAATGCCGGTGAGTTGATCAGCGAGTTGTGTTTGGCTATAGAGATGGGTGCTGATGTAGAAGATATCGCTTTAACCATACATCCACATCCAACTTTATCAGAAAGCGTCGCGATGGCGGCCGAAATTTTTGAAGGTACGGTGACCGATTTGTACATGCCCAAGAAAAAGAAAGAGTAGATCCTATCGTAGGGGCAGGCCCCCGTGCCTGCCCAAAAAGGGCGGCCACAGGGGGCCGCCCCTACGAAAAACAGATTGAAAGCGGAGAATTATCATAAAAAAAGATCCTGTATTATCTATTGCGCCGATGATGGATTACACCGATAGACATTATCGTTATTTGATGCGCTTATTGTGCCCACGGGTATTGCTGTATACGGAAATGGTGACGGCGATGGCACTGGCGCATGGGGATGTAGAGCGCTTGCTCGCTTTCGATCAGGCGGAACATCCTCTAGTGCTGCAATTAGGCGGCTCCGATCCACAGTTACTGGCTCAAGCGACGCGATTGGCTGCAGCCTACGGCTATGATGCGGTGAATTTAAATGTAGGCTGTCCTAGCCCTAGGGTACAAGAAGGAAGCTTTGGTGCTTGTTTAATGGCTGAGCCTGACTTGGTGGTAGATTGTGTTACAGCCATGCAAGAAGCGAGTGCTTTGCCGGTCACCGTTAAAACCCGCTTAGGATTAGGTCGGGCTCCGGTCACAGAATTACTGTATCCTTTAATTGAAAAGCTGGCAGCGGCTAAGGTCAATACATTCATTATTCACGCGCGCAATGCCTGGCTAGAAGGCTTAAGCCCAAAGGAAAACCGCACCGTGCCGCCATTAAACTACGATGCCGTGTATCACACACAACGTGATTTTCCCAAGTTATCCTTTGTATTGAATGGTGGCGTGCAAAGCTTAGACGACATTGTGCGTTTAGCCCCGCAATTTAGCGGCATCATGGTGGGGCGTGCCGCTTATCACGATCCTTACTTGATCGCTAAAGCCGAGCGTGTTTTATATCCAACAAGCACACCCTTACCAAACCGCGTGGATATCGTTTGTCGTTATTATCATTATGCCAGTCTGCAACTGGCCGCAGGTTCGCGTCTTTATCCTTTGTTAAAACCTTTGTTGGGTTTATTCTTAGGAGAGCCTAAAGGCCGCCTGTGGCGGCGGCTCTTAAGCGGGGTGGGGCAGGATAATCCACAGATTATTTTGCAGGCCTTAGAACAAGTGACAGGTTAATAAGGGCGAATAATCACTTTCGTACCATTTTGCACAAATTGCGTATTTAACCATTTTGCATCGTCTTTATAGAGTCGTACACACCCATGGCTAGCATTATATCCGGGAACGGTTGGCGAGCCATGCAGCGCAAATCCTTTGTGGAAAAACATACAATAGGGCATGGGTGCACCACCCTTACCCAGTGGATACTTTTTAGACTTACAGCCTGCGCCCTGTTTGGTGTAAATGGAATATGTGCCGGTAATGGTATGGCAGCGACGCTTTACATCACTGCAGTAATTTTGACCTGCCGAAACGGGGCCCCAGTGTACTAAAGTGCCGTCGGTATCATAAGCACCAAAGGCTAGTTTATTGGGATCGACAATAATGGTTTTACGATTGGACGGGGTAATGCTTTCAGCGAAGGGTGAAATATCCAGTAGATTGGTATTGGCTAAATTGTCTGGAACGGCAATACGCATGCCCTTATAGAGAGGTGTACCCATGCGGTTCAAGCGTTGCACTACTTCGCGGTCATATTTATTCGGGAATAAAGAAGTCCAACTTTGACTGCGTTTCACTGTAATACAGCTATAGCCTGGGGCCTTACACAGTTTCTGGCCATAACGTTGGCCGGCTTCTACAGGCTGCGTCCACAGCAATAGAGCAGCACTAACGATCAGACTTCCTACGACCTTGGCAGCTTTTTGGCGCCAAGCTGGAAAATGTGCATTTTTATTATTCATAACTTACCCCTCAACTTCAACTATAGTACAAAAAAAATGCAAAACAAGCCCGATTGATGGTGTTTTGGGTGGAAAGGGGGCTGATCTTAGCTTAAACAACCGACCGAAAGGTATATAAAGCTGGTTTTGACTGGCTTCATTGGTATTTTCCTGCGCATTTAGATATAATGCTGCCCTTACCGTTATTTTTTAATTAGAGGAAAATCATGTCTGTAGAAAAAACACTGTCGATTATCAAACCGGATGCAGTACGTAAAAACGTAATAGGACAAATTCTGTCTAAATTTGAAGGCAATGACCTAAAAGTCGTGGCCATGAAGATGAAACAATTAAGTCAAGCTGAAGCCGAGGCCTTTTATGCCGAGCACAAAGAGCGTGGCTTTTTTGGTGATTTAGTGCGTTTTATGATTTCCGGTCCAGTAATAGTATTGGTATTGGCAGGAAATAACGCCATCCTAAAAAACCGTGAATTGATGGGTGCTACCGATCCTAAGAAAGCCACGCCTGGTACCATACGTGCCGATTTTGCGGACAGCATAGATGAGAATGCCGTCCATGGTTCGGATTCAGAAGCGGCTGCAACGAGAGAAATCGCTTTCTTTTTTGATGCTGCAGAAATAGCGCATTAAAGCTAAAGTTATGACTGCAAAAATCAACTTACTGGATTTAGACCGTGCCGCAATGGAGGCTTTTTTTGTAACGCAAAATGAGCCGTCTTATCGCGCGCATCAATTGTTACAGTGGCTGCATCAATATGGTGTAACCGACTTTGATGCCATGTCTAATCTCAGTAAGAAGTTGCGGCAAAAATTGGCTGAGGTTTCTGAAATCAAACAATTAACCCCAACGCTTGATCAAGTCGCCAAAGACGGCACACACAAATGGTTGTTGCGCTTAGAAGATGGTAATTGCATCGAAACGGTGTATATACCGGAAAGAACGCGCGGTACCTTGTGCGTGTCATCGCAAGTAGGGTGCATGTTGACTTGCACTTTCTGCTCTACGGGAACGCAGGGCTTTTCGCGCAATTTGACGGTAGGGGAAATCATCGGCCAAGTCTTTTTTGCCGTGCGAGCCTTGTCTACTGACAGCGGACATCACGATAGAATGATCACCAACGTGGTGATGATGGGCATGGGTGAGCCTTTGCTGAATTTCGATAATGTCGTTTCGGCGATGTCATTGATGATGGATGATTTAGCCTATGGTTTGGCTAAACGACGCGTCACTTTAAGTACCTCCGGCGTGGTGCCGCAAATGTATGAGTTAGCGCGCGTCAGCGATGTAGCTTTAGCCGTTTCTCTGCACGCGCCTAACGATGAATTGCGCAATGAATTGGTGCCCATCAATCGTAAATATCCTTTGGCGGAATTGATGAAGGCGTGTAAAGATCATTTTCCCGCCGATTCTAAGCGTAAAGTGACTTTTGAATATGTGATGTTAAAGGGTGTCAATGATACGCCACAATGCGCGAAGCAATTGGTGCGTTTGTTAGAAGGGGTGCCGGCCAAGGTTAATTTAATTCCTTTTAACCCATTCCCTAAAACAAATTACGTTTGTTCTGATGAAGAGACTATATACCGTTTCCAAGAAATAGTCATGCGTTCAGGCCTACAAACCACTGTACGCAAAACGCGCGGCGAAGATATCGACGGCGCTTGCGGCCAATTAGTCGGTGACTTTAGCGATAGAACGCGGCGCAAGGAACGATTTTTGCGTGACAAAGTGGTTGTGGAATAGAGTATAGTTTTAATTATAAAAATTAAGAGAGGTAAATCGATGCTTAGTAGTATATTTGGTAATAAATATGAGCGCATAGAGGGCGATAATGGTTCTGTGGGTCCAAAATTTCTAGCAGAGCACAAAGGTTCTTCATTAAATTATGCAGCGGAAAGTGCACATAATTTTTTTTCTTCTCCCGAAGAAGAAAAAAGCGTTTTATTTCCTAACAAGGCTCATGATACGTCTACGAAATATGGTACGTTTAGACTGAGGTAGCGGGATGACTCGAAGATTGTTTATAAATTTTCGTTACATGCTGCAAAAATTTAATGCTATCTTAAACTTCAATCTGAATTGGCCAAAGCTATCGCTGCCGTTGTGTCAAACACGCCGTAAACCCATCCCTGGGGGCTCGGTCGCAGCATCCATGCTGCCTCACGGTTTGACACAACTCTGCAGCAATAGCTTTGGCCCTGGCTCTGCGCTCTGTGCTGGGTCGTGAGTACTCTAAGAGAAAAAATAAGGAAAAAACCATGCATACAGTATTGATCACCGGCGCCAACAGAGGTTTAGGTTTAGAGATGGTCAAGCAATATTCTGCTGATGGTTGGCAGGTTATTGCTTGCTGCCGTGATCCAGCACAAGCGGATGCACTGCATAAATTAAAAGACAATATTAAAATTTTGCAATTGGATGTAAGCGATGCGCACAGTATAAAGGATTTAAGTCGTCACATAGGCGATCAACCCATAGACATCTTGCTGAACAATGCGGGTGTTTTACCGGAAGATCAAGTATTCGGTACCATCGAAGCTGAATTATTAATAGAAACTTTTAAAGTGAATACGGTGGCACCGTTCATTTTAGCCGAAGTTTTATTTAAAAACATTGCTGCGAGTCGTCTTAAGATCATAGCGAATATGAGCAGTGTTATGGGTTCGATAGCTCAAAATACCTCTGGCGGTAATTATGCTTATCGCAGTACTAAAGCGGCTTTAAATGCCATCACCAAAAGTATGGCCATTGATTTAAAGGCCCAAGGTATCAAAGTGGTTGTTTTGCATCCTGGTTGGGTGCAAACCGATATGGGTGGGCCTAATGCCTCGGTCACGCCCGAAGACAGCGTTAAAAGCATTAGAAAGGTTTTGTCCAATTTAAGCCCAGCCGATAGTGGTGGTTTTCTGCGCTACGATGGCAGCACATTAACCTGGTAATTGCTGAATAGCTTAGATTAAACTTTAGACAAAAAGATGTTGTTTGTATATATTAAACGCAAAACCCACTCTTTATTTATACCATAGACTGCCGTATAATGGCGCTTTAGGCTGATTGGCATACATATATAATGGTAAAAATGAGGGGTATTAGTCGCTATCTGACGAGCATTATGCTCTTGTTGGCTGTAGCGGGCTGCGTATCACAACCTAATAATGACAATGCTGCACTTACCAATGACAATGGGATACCACTGAGTGCTTTGAGCTATAACCCTAAAGCAGCAGCCATCAATGCCCAATTAGGGGTAGGGTATTTGCAACAAGGCGACATAGAGCGGGCTAAAACCAAATTGCTGATGGCACAAAAGCAAGATCCCCGTTCTAGTATAGTGGCAGCTGGCATGGCCTATTATTACGATACTATCGGCAACTCTAAAGAAGCGGATCACTACTATAAACGCGCTTATGCTTTAGCGACGGAAAAGGGTGATGCGGCCAATAATTATGGCGTTTTCTTATGTAAGAAAAAAGACTATGCTGCGGCGTATATCTATTTTCAAAAAGCCATCGATGATCCTAATTATGTGAGTACGGCGCAAACCTATGAAAACTTAGGCTTGTGCCATTTAGAGCAAAACGATGTAGCAACTGCTAGAGATTACTTTTTAAAGGCACTGCGCATCGATCCTAAGTTACAGACATCATTGCAGCAAATAGCGAAGATCGATAAAACTTAAGGGAGCAATGAGATGAAGTCAACTAGCAACAACACGAGGTGTGGCATGAAGGAAATTTTACAGGAACAAGCTGGAGCGTTCCCCGATCTAAAACATGATGAAGCGGTCATCATGAGCCCGGGCGCATTGTTGCGAGATAGACGCTTGGCATTGCATTTAAACGAATGGGATATTGCGCGCGAGATGCGTTTGCAAACACAATACATCTTAGATTTAGAAGCGGATAATTTTGATGCTTTTTCATCCTTAGCCTTTGTACGGGGTTATTTGCGTGGCTATGCTAAATTAGTGGGTATTGCTGAAATGGATGTAATACAACTATTCAATCAATTGGCATTGCAAGATAAGGTTGCAACGGGTATCCCGAAATATATTACCCATGACAAAAGCCGTGGCGATCGCTATTGGCGTTGGACGGGTTTAGCGGTTGTGGCTTTTATTGTAATATCTTTAGTTTTATGGTGGCAAAATTACAATTCCAGCATAAAAAGTTTAAGTAGTTCTGTCAGTACGACTTTGTCGCAAGTATCCTCACTACAGCATAGCTTGCAAGCCGAAAAAGAAAGTGCTACAGCCAGTACCACAGTGGCTACGCCCGAACAAGTCAGTGGTGCTTTAGGTGCAAGTGCCGATTTATTAAAGGGTGCAACGACAGCAAGTCCCACGACAGCGGCAACTACGCCCTCTTCAACAGCGACTGTAAACAACGCTAATGGAACCGCAGCTGCAGCAACAATGGCGCCTACAACAGGCGCAACTACACCTGCGGTAAAGACTCAAAAAAAGCGTACACAATCTGAAAGCAGTGCTCATGCGCCTATAGTCGATGGCCAAGCGCCGCGCTTCGGTGGTGATTAAGATGAGTGAAGGTTGAAATGACGGAATATATCCAAGCAATACGAGGCATGAATGATGTACTACCCAGCGACAGTGCTTTGTGGCGTCATATCGAAAAGATCATACGCGAAACGGTTTATTCATTTGGCTACGATGAAATCCGCACGCCCATATTAGAAAAAACAGAATTGTTTAAACGCAATATCGGTGTAGCCACGGATATTGTAGAAAAAGAAATGTATGAGTTTGACGATAGAAATGGCGACAGCTTGGCGTTGCGTCCAGAAGGTACCGCCAGTGCAGTGCGTTTAGGGTTAGAGCATGGATTATTGACCCAAGGGGTACAACGTTGGTGGTATATGGGGCCTATGTATAGATATGAGCGGCCGCAAAAAGGGCGTTATCGTCAATTTTATCAATTAGGCGTGGAAGCCTTTGGCGTAATGAGTGCCGATATAGATTTAGAAATGATTTTATTATCTGAAGCACTATGGCGTAATTTATCTTTGCAAGCACCGCTGGTGTTACAGATCAATACGTTGGGAACGGCTGTGGCGCGCAAGGCGCACAAAGAAAAATTGGTGGAGTATTTAAATCAGTATTGTACTGAATTGGATAAAGACAGCCAACGACGGTTACATACCAATCCTTTGCGTATTCTAGACAGCAAAGATGAAAAAACGCAAAAAATTATTAGCGATGCGCCTAAGCTTATGGACTATTTAGATGATGCCTCTAAAGCACATTTCGCTGCAGTCTGTGCCGGTTTAGATGCCTTGGACATTGCTTACCAAATTAACCCTGCTTTGGTGCGTGGTTTGGATTATTATACCCACACTGTGTTTGAGTGGGTTAGCAACGAATTAGGTGCGCAAGGCACAGTCTGTGCCGGTGGCCGCTATGACAGCTTGGTGGAGCAAATGGGTGGAAAATCTGTGCCGGCTGTTGGTTTTGCCATGGGTTTAGAGCGCATACTGTTGTTGTTGCAATTGCAGCAACAAGAAGTGAACGAACCTGCCGATATTTATATCGTGAGCACACCCGGCGCGCCGCGTTTGTGCGCATTAAAATTAGCACGTGATATTCGTAGGCACTGTAAAGATTTGCGTGTATTAACCGATTGTAGTGATGCCAGCTTTAAAAACCAATTTAAAAAAGCTGATAAATCAGGTGCAGGATTGGCTCTAATAATAGGGGCAGAAGAATGCACTGAGAAAAACGTGACAGTTAAGCATCTACGCGATGAACAGTTGCCACAGACTAAAATAGCCACAGCAGAATTATTTACTTTTTTAGAAAAGCTTAGGAGTCGTTAACAATGGAAGAATACTACAACGCAGATGATCAGGCACAAGCAGTTAAAGCGTGGTTAAGAAAATATGGTTTTTCTATAATCATGGGTTTGGCCTTAGGCCTTGCTTTATTTTATGCGCTGCAATTTTTTATGGCTAAGCGGGTTGTAGCCTCTGAAAAAGCAGCGAATGCTTATGTAACTTTATTAAATTCAACCTCTATTCCTAATAGTCCAGTCACAGCACTCATTGCCGATGAAATCGTTAAGAATTATCCTAAAACACCCTATGCCAGCATGGCGCAATTTTTTGCGGCGCAAATAGCAGTGAATGCTGGGGAATACGATAAGGCAGACAGTCAATTGCAGTGGATCATCGATCATAGCAAAATAAATGCTTTTCGCCAAATTGCGCGTATACGTTTAGCGCGAGTGTTGTTGCAGCAGCAAAAAATAAACGATGCCCAAATGGTATTAAAAAAAGTAGAGGATAAAACGTATATACCGTTAATTGAAACGACAAAAGGAGATATCTATTTAATGCAGAAACAATATGCAGAGGCAAAGAAGGCCTATGAGTCGGCATTCAATGGGGCCAGCCAATTTTCTGGCCTAGCCAGTATGTTGCAAATGAAATTAAGCGATCCACAGCTAGCGCAAGTTAATTAAAAGAGGAGCGAGGAAATTATGAATAAGAATACACTAAAAGCCGTTTTAATAGGGGCCGTACTGCTATTAGGCTTGGCTGCTTGTAGCAGCGATAAAGAGAAAGTGGCGGCTAAACCTTTGGCGGCAGTACAAAATCCAGCGACGCTTAAGACCGTATGGCGCGGTCATACCGGTAATGGCAATGGCAAAAGTGGCATTAATTACGCGCCAGTATTAGCCGATGGCCAGTTATACACGGTTAGTGAAAATGGGTCTATGGTCGTTTACAATGCTGAAAATGGACGAGTGCTGTGGCAGAAAAAAGCAGACAAGCTTTTGAGTTCAGGGCCTGCCGTGGGCGATGGCAAGCTATTTGTGAATGACAATCAGGGCGAATTATTAGCGTTTAACGCCAGCGATGGTGCTAAACTATTCACGGCGAACTTACCCAATAGAAGTTTTGCTGCCCCTGCTTACAACAATGGCATAGTGATCACCAAGACCATTGATGAACAAATGCTGGCTTTTAATAGCAATGATGGCAGTCAAATCTGGAGTTATGAAGGCAATGTGCCTAACATGATTTTGCAAGGCGGTAGTTCACCGGTGATAAGCGACGGTATTGTTATTCAAGGCAGTGCCGATGGAAAAGTGACCCTAGTCACTTTGGATAAGGGGCAATTGTTATGGCAGCGTGCGGCGGCACAGCCGAATGGTATCTCCGATATTGCGCGTATGGTAGACATCGACGCCAACCCGCTGATAAGCAACAATGTGATTTATGTAGGTAGTTATCAGGGTAGCATAGTCGCCATAGATAAATTTAAAGCGACATCCATTTGGGAGCATCGTCTCTCTACGCGCAGTGGTTTAGCGCTGTCTCCTCGCGCACTTTTTGTCACCGATACTAGGGGTCGTGTCTGGGCATTTGATCCCGCTACCGGTAAAGTTTTGTGGCGGCAAAATAGATTATTGGGCCGTACCCTAACTGCGCCAGTCATTTCGGGAGACAATATAGTCGTTGCCGATACGCTGGGGGATGTGCATTGGTTAAGCCAAAGCGACGGTCATTTTGTTGCACGTGTGCAAATGGATAAAAAGGGTATCATTTCAAACCCGGTTGCCGATGGGAATACTGTTTTTGTTATGTCAAATAAAGGCGCTGTAGTCGCCTATAGTTTGTAGAGGTGTATATGTTGCCCGTTATTGCCATTGTGGGCCGACCCAATGTAGGCAAATCTACTTTGTTTAATCGCATCACGCGCACGCGTGACGCTTTAATCGTCGATGAACCGGGTGTGACCCGCGATCGCCAATACGGCGAGGGTTGTATAGATGAGCAACGTTTCATCGTCATCGATACCGGTGGTATAGGCGAGGCGCTAGCCGCCATTGAACATCTAACCGAAGCGCAAGCGCGTTTGGCCATGCAAGAAGCCGACATATTATTATTTATGGTGGATGCGAAGTCCGGCGTTACCAGTGCCGATGTGGAAGTGGCCAACGAATTGCGGCGCTTAGGCAAAAAAGTGCATCTAGTAGTGAATAAAGTCGATGGCAAAGTCATCGATGAAGTTGTAGCAGATTTTTATCAATTGGGTTTTAGTGATGTGCATGCCATTGCCGCTAGCCACGGTCGCGGTGTCAATGTTTTATTAGAAACTGTATTAAGCGAGTTGCCTTTACCTGAAGAAGGATTACAAGAAGAATTTAAACACAGCGGCATTAAAGTCGCCATTGTAGGACGGCCTAATGTAGGCAAATCTACTTTGATCAATCGTTTATTGGGAGAAGAGCGTACCATCGTTTACGATATGCCGGGAACGACGCGCAGCAGCATTTATATTCCACATGAACATAATGGTGTAGACTATACTTTTATCGATACCGCTGGCGTCAGACGGCGGGCGAACGTAACAGAAACGGTGGAAACCTTCTCGGTGATCAAAGCTCTGCAAGCCATTGAAGCTGCTGATGTGTCTATATTGGTTTTAAATGCGCGTGAGGAAATTTCACAGCAAGATCAACGTTTGTTTAACTATATTATCGAAGCTGGCCGTGCAGTAGTCATCGCGGTTAATAAGTGGGATGGTTTGGATACTGAAACTAGAAAGAATGTGCAGGGTGCTCTCAAGGATTCATTTCATTTTGTAGATTATGTCAAAATTCAGTGCATCTCGGCTCTGCATGGTACGGGCGTGGGCAATCTATATACCTATATCAAACAAGCTTATCGATCAGCACGCATGGAATTGACCACGGGACGTTTGACGACGATCCTGCAAGATGCAACCACACGTCATGAGCCTCCTATGGTTCATGGACGACGCATTAAGTTGCGTTTAGCGCATGCAGGCGGCCATCAACCGCCGATCATCGTTATCCACGGCAAACAAACCGAAGCTCTGCCCGAAACCTATAAACGCTATTTGATGCACGTGTATCATAAAGCACTTAAAATTGTGGGCACGCCCATACGCTTACAATTTAAAACGGATAGCAACCCTTATGAAGGCAAGAAAAATGTTTTAACGCCGGGTCAGCTGCAAAAACGGCAGCGCATGATGCGTTTTCATAGGAAATGACCCCTATTACCGGCTAACTGTGTCAAGAGTGGTTTGAGTTTCTAACAGAATATGACATTTAAACTTCCTAATTCACTTAGGCTGAATTTTTTTGTCCTAATTACGATCTCTACATTTTGATTTAATAAATTTAAAAAATGGATAAGACGCTCCATGGAAAAGCCACTCAATCTGCCATTCATTAATGCCGATATCTTAGGTTGATTAATCCCTAATATTTTAGCCGCAGCGATCTGTTTTAGTTTTCTTTCTTTGATGATCATCTCAATACCCATGGCTAATTTGGCTTTAGCCAATTGCTCATCCGCATTGACAAATCCTAAGTCTTGATAGATATTGCCACTGCCTTCTGTAAAATCTGGTTTTTGCTTATTCATGTTATACCTCTGTTAAATGAGACATTCTTTCTGCATCATAAAGTCGCTGTTTGATTAGCGTAATATCTTCTTTTGCAGTTCTTTTAAAGAAGCGCCCAGCCAAATGGTCTTCTTAAGTTCACTCATATACATTTTATCCTAGAATTGGAATATTTGCAAGCCAATAAAATGCCTTAAAACATTTTATTTATATTAACAAATATCCTTCTTAATAGGAAGTATTCTTTGGCATATAATAGGTTTTCTATAGTGTAAGGGGATTTGTTGGAATGGATACTAAAACGGCTATTACGGACGTATGGCTATCCAGATTCACCGGGTCTTAAATCTAATACCTCACAGCCACCTTTAGTGACAACGATGACATGCTCCCAAAAGGCGGCTAGGGTATTATCCTTCGTTTTAACCGAGCGTAATTCTGTGGGTAGTAATTGCGCTTCTCCTGAACCTGCGCAGATAAAAGGTTCAATGGTAATAACCATGCCTTCTTCTAAAATATGCCCAGTATTGGGCTGTCCGTAAAATGGAATTAATAAACCTTCGCAATGGCGTTGACCAATAGAATGTCCCGTTAGCCCTTCTATTTTTACCATATTAAAGCTGTGGCTTTCAACGTATTTTTGAACTTTATTGGCAATGCTACCAATGTGCACGCCTGGTTTTACAGCATTAATGCCGACCCACATACAATCATAAGCCACTGACAATAATCTTCTGGCTAAGGAAGAAGTATCGCCGCCTACAATCCACATTTTCTGAGTGTCACCACACCAGCCTTCTTTTTTGAGGCTCAGATCGATTCCTAGTATATCGCCCGCTTTAAGTGGTATGTCCGTGGCCATGCCTCTAGCAACAATATTATTCAATGTAAAAAACACGGCTTGATCTTCGCCGTAATTATATCCTTCTAGATCTTCGCGATCTAATTCAGCACCATATTGTTGAATATATTTTAATGCTAAAATATCTAATTCTTTTGTGGTGATACCTGGTTTAATCTGTTCCCCCAGAAGATTTAGGGTTTCTGCAGAGATACGGCCTGCCTCTCTCATTTTCTCAATTTGTTCAGGCGTACGTATGGGGCTTAGTTTCTTAATATCTAACTCTGTTTGTTCCATTATCACATTTTTCATATCAAAACTCCTCAATAACCTTCTGCAACCGCGTCACAATCTGTTCTACCTCATCGGCATTGATGATGTAAGGCGGCAGTAGACGAATCACATTTTCAGCAGTCACATTAAATAACAGTTTTTCTTTTAAACCTATTGCGGGCAAAGTGCTGCAGGGTTCTGATAATTCTATACCTAACATTAAACCTTTACCGCGTATGGCCTTGACCTTAGGGTGCTTTCCTACTGTTTCGTTTAAACGATGTTGTAGCAATTGCCCCATTTTAGCGATGTGCGGCAATAAATTTTCATCTCTGATGGTTTCTAATACGGTTAAGGCAACCGCAGAGGCAAAGGGATTGCCGCCAAAGGTAGATCCATGATGTCCAGGTTGAAATAATTCAGCGGCGCGTCCTCGGGCGAGACAAGCACCAATGGGAATGCCATTGCCTAAGGCTTTGGCCGAGGTGAGTATATCGGGTAGTATGGGCGTGTGTTGATAGGCAAACCATTTGCCGGTACGACCGATGCCGGTTTGAATTTCGTCTAAAATCAACAGACAATCGTGCGCATCACACAACTTACGTAGTTGTACTAAATAATCTTCGGCGGGTATGCGAATGCCGCCGTTGCCTTGTATGGGTTCAACCATGATGGCAACCACATCATTACGACTTTGTAAAACGGTTTGTATAGCGGCGACATCATTGAAAGGAACGCGTATAAAGCCTTGTACTAAGGGTTCAAAGCCTGCTTGAATTTCGCGTGAACCCGAAGCGCTCAAGGTAGCTAAGCTACGACCATGAAAACCACGCTCGGTTACAATGACGTGCGGCAGGCTAATGTTTTTTTCACGCCCCCACAATCTACACAATTTTAAGGCGGTTTCATTGGCTTCGGCGCCGGAGTTGATAAAAAATGCATTGTCCATGCCCGATAATTGCGTTAAACAATCGGCGAGGCGCAATTGATTTTCGATGTGAAAGCTATTGCTGGTATGCAGCAATTTTTGTGCTTGTGCGGTAATGGTGGCGGTGACTTTGGGATGAGCATGCCCTAAACCACAAACGGCAATGCCGGTCAATGCGTCTAAATAGCTATCGCCAGCATTATCGTGTAACCACGCACCTTTACCATGACTAAAAGAAATGGGCAAAGATTTATATACCGACATTAAAGATGACGCCATGGTAGTGATTATCCGCGGTTGAAATTTTTCTCAGCAAAATCCCAATTGACGAGAGCCCAGAAATTTTCTAAATACTTAGGGCGTGCATTGCGTGTGTCTATGTAATAAGCGTGTTCCCAGACATCGCAAGTGAGTAAAGGGATAAAGCCATTTTGAGTGAGCGGTGTGGCGGCATTTTGTGTTTGCAGGATTTCAATTTCGCCGTGGGCATTTTTGACTAGCCACGCCCAACCCGAGCCAAACACCGTGACGGCGGCTTTGGTAAACTCTTCTTTAAACTTTTCAAAAGAACCAAATTTTGCGTTAATAGCGGCGGCTAAAGCACCTTCGGGGGCAGATTTCGCCTTAGGCGTTAAGGAATGCCAGTAAAAAGTATGGTTCCATACTTGTGCGGCGTTGTTAAAAATACCGCCAGAAGATTTTTTGATGATGGTTTCCAAATCTTCATTGGCCAAGGGATTATCTAGCAGCAATTTATTGAGATTATCGACATAAGCACGGTGGTGTTTGCCATAATGATATTCCAAGGTTTCTTTGGAAATATAAGGGGCTAAAGCATCCATAGGGTAGGGTAGTGCTGGTAGCTCAATCATCAGGGTTCTCCATGTTGTGTAAGATAAAAGTGTAGTGTAAGGCTCTGGTGCTATTTTAGCAAGTATGGTACAATTCACAGATATGCGATAGGAGGGAAATATGGCCTTAATAGAGCGTTTAAAAGCGCAAATAGCAGAACAGAACGTGTTAATTTATATGAAGGGGTCCCCAGACGAGCCTAGGTGTGGATTTTCTGCACAGGCAGTGTCGGTGTTAAAAGCGATGGGCCAACCCTTTGCTTTTGTTGATATTTTGGCCGATCCGGATGTGCGGGCTACCTTGCCCCAGGTGTCCAACTGGCCAACATTCCCGCAGATTTTCATCAAGGGTGAACTCATCGGCGGTTGCGATATCCTATTGTCGCTGTACGAAAGCGGCGAGTTAAAAGCCTTGTTTGACAAAGAGTTAGGGTAGTTTTACCCTGTATTATTTTAATCATACTCATAGCAGTTGGTTTTTAGGCGAGGCGCCTAGTCCTCGAGCATCAGGAGTGTAGTACTCTACATGACTGGTGCGAGATGGGCGAAGGCAACAAAGCCTAAGAATCAAATGCGAAGAGTACATTGGAGAGTTTATTATGACGGTATTAGTAGGGCGTAGTGCCCCAGATTTTAAAGCCAGTGCGGTTTTGGCTAGCGGTGAGATCATCAACGATTACCATTTTGCTGAGCGTACTAAGGGTAAAGAAGCCTTAGTTTTCTTTTATCCTTTGGACTTTACCTTTGTTTGTCCTACGGAGCTGATTGCCTTGGATAAGCGTATGGCTGAATTCCAGGCGCGTAATGTAGAAGTGATAGCGGTTTCCATAGATTCACAATTTACACACGCTGCTTGGCGCAATACCCCAGTTAATAAAGGTGGTATTGGTGCTGTAAAATATACGATGGTAGCCGATGTTAATCACAGTATTTGCCAAGCCTATGGTGTAGAACATCCTACTGCCAGCGTTGCTTTTCGTGCGGCGGTTTTGGTGGATGCGAATGGATTAGTACGTAGCCAGATTATCAATGACTTGCCTATAGGCCGCGATGTGGATGAAATACTGCGTCTAGTCGATGCCATTCAATTCGCCAATAAGCACGGCGAAGTGTGCCCTGCGGGCTGGCAAAAAGGCGAAAAAGCAATGAAACCGACTTCTGAGGGTGTAAGTGCTTATTTGTCTGATAATGTAGACGTATTATAATTTCTAAGGTTGTGTCGTTTTCGTAGGGGCGGGCCCCCGTGCCCGCCCAAAAAGGGGCAGACACGGGGGTCTGCCCCTACGGTTAAATATTGTCATTCCCCTAAACTTCCCATCCACCCAACGCTTGCCAACGATTCACAATAAAGCAAAACAATTCCGCGGTGCGTTCGGCATCATATAAAGCCGAATGCGCTTGTTTACTATCAAACTCTAAGTTAGCGCGTTCCAATGCGGTGGCCAGCACGGTTTCACCTAAAGCGAGCGCACTTAAGGCTGCGGTATCGAAGGTAGTAAAAGGATGAAAAAAATTTTTGATGTGATTGCGTTCACAAGCGGCGGCGACAAAACTGAGATCAAAAGCGGCATTGTGGCCGACCAAGACGCAGCGCTTGCAATGCGCCAGTTTCATTTCTTTTTTTAAGCAGGCAAATAATTCAGTCAGCGCTTTTTTTTCATCAATGGCCATGCGAAAAGGATGATCGGGAATAATGCCGGTAAAAGCCAATGAGGCGGGATCAAGTTTGGCGCCGTCAAAGGGTAAGGTGGCGTAAAAAAAAGAGTGTTTGGGTTGTAGAAAACCGTGCTCATTCATTTCCACACTAACGGCAGCAATTTCTAATAGAGCGTTTGTCCTGGCATCAAAACCCGATGTTTCAACATCGATGATCACCGGGAAATAACCGCGAAAGCGTTTTGCTAGAGAAGGACTCATATTTTCATTCATTAGGATAAGCCTTCTATAAAGTGACATTGCCAAGATAAGGTCTGCCCAGCCAATAAGGGAATAAAAGTGGTATCGTTTGTAGTGTACTGCTCTGGCACTACCCACGGACTTTGTGTTAACTGTACGCGCTCTGTATTGAGTGGTAATTGATAAAAGCGGGCACCATTGATGCTGGTAAAAGTTTCTAATAAAGGCAGAGCGTCATTTGCAGCAAATAGTTCTGCCAATAAGGGTATGGCAATAGGGCTGGTAAAGCAGCCAGCACAACCACAGGCACTGTATTTTTTATCTTGCACATGTGGAGCACTGTCGGTGCCTAAGAAAAATTGACTTTGATTTTTTGTCATGACGGCTTGTTGCAGTTTTTGTTGATGATGCTGGCGCTTTAAAATGGGCAAACAATAATAGTCAGGCCTAATGCCACCCGCCAATAAATGATTGCGGTTAAAGGCTAAATGATGCGCGGTAATGGTGGCGGCAATGTGTGCGGGCATGCTTTGCACCCACTCTACGGCCTCGGCGGTGGTGATATGTTCCAACACCATAGGTAATTTTGGAAAACGCTGTTGCAACGGCGTTAAAACAGTATCGATGAAACGCGCCTCGCGATCAAAGATATCGATCGTGTTAGTAGTTACTTCGCCGTGTATCAGTAGTGGTAGCGCTAATTCTTCCATGACAGCTAAATTAGCGAACTGTTTGTTGATATCGTCTATACCCCAATCTGAATGGGTAGTTGCCCCTTGTGGATATAATTTGACGCCTAAGATCCATGGACAAAGTTTCGCCTCGCGTAAAGTGGCGGCATTTAAATCGTTTGTAAAATACACGGCAAAATAGGGTGTAAAGTGGTCATTTTTAGCAATGGCTAAGATGCGTTGTCTGTAGTTCAAGATACTCTGCACCGTAGTTAGGGGTGGTGTTAAATTAGGCATAGCGAGCACGCGTGCAAATGTGCGCTCGGCTAAAGATACGGTCAATTTTAATGCTGTATTATCGCGCAAGTGTATATGCCAATCGTCTGGCCGAATAATATTCAGGGTCTGCATTTTTAGAGTGGCCTATTGTACGCTGATAGTCAATTATAGCGCATTTTTGATTTCAGGGATCAGTCATCATTAACGATAGTTAAAAATATTTTTTAACACGTATAAAAAAGCTGGCATTCTATAAAGTGGCTGTGATATCATTTTTCCTAGGCGATTTTTAAATCATAAAAAAATAATAGCTTGACTTATTTTTGTTCAAAGCTACCAGATTTTATATTTTAAGTAAGGGGTTTTCTATGATGAAGTTTTTGCGCATAAAAAAAATAAGTGTGGCATTGGCGCTCGTCTTGAGTGGGGGTATAGCCTCGGATGCCTGGGCCGCTTCATCTGCAAATGACAATATAGATAAACAAGTGGAATTGTTGAGCCAGCAAACTGCGGCCTTACAGAAACAGCTACAACAAATGCAACAGCAAATTGCCGAGTTAAAATCTGCAAAAGCAACTCCTGTGGCAACTCCGGTTGCCGCAACGGTGGCGCCTCAACCGCCAGCATCGCCGCCTAAGCCCATCGCTAAAAGTAATAAATCTGAAGCAACGCCTCCTGCAACGCCGTTTAATGCAACAACTCCGGCCAATACTTCTGCTGGCACGACCCAAGTTTCCTTACCTCCCCAAGGCCCTAATTTGGCGGCCACACCTTATGGTGGGCGGGGTGATTTGGCCAGTCTTGGTGGTACAGCCGTGATTACCGCACCTTTTATTCATTCGGGTCGTCAATTTTCAGGTTCAGATTTAATCGTCAACTATTCAACCATCAAAAAGAATGTGGCTATTTTGCAGCAAAACGAAAACTTTGTAGATGCAATGACGGCAATGGGTCTGACTTTACCCAATTATCCGCTACTAGAATTGAGCGGTAACATTGAAGCTCTAGGTCAAAATATTAGTGGGCACAGTACCGCATCAAATACTGACTTGAATTTAAGCAATGCGGAACTGGATATGCAAGCCCGTATTAGCACCTGGGTTTCTGGTTTTATGTCCTTTGTCTATAGTTCAGGGCAGTCCGGCGGTGGCAGCCGTGTGAGTAACTCAAATGTCTTTTTAGACAATGGCTTTATTACCATCGGCAATTTTAATCGATCCGGTTTTTATGGCACCGTAGGTCAATTGTATGTACCTTTTGGTTCTTTCAGTACCAACGATATCAGCAATCCATTCAATAAAACCTTATTCCGCACCAAGGGTAGGCCTGTAGTATTGGGTTATAGCTCCACTGAACCTACCGGTCTGGATGCATCCATTTATGGTTATAGGGGAGATGCGCGTACCGGATCTGACGAAGCCAATCTAGCAGGCAATGAAACGGCAAAAACCGAAATTTTAAATGAATTTGGTGCTGACACAGTGTATCATTTCATGCTGGGCGGTGCGAATATTGGTTTGGGTGCCAGTGTTATCAATAATGTTTCCGACAGTGGTGGCATGCAATCTACCGGTCTTCCTGTCGACCAATTTTCAGGCTTTGGTGAATCTGCACAAGATCAAGTGCTTAAGCATAATGTACCGGGTGCAGATTTACGCACGGATATAAGTGCTGGCCCTTTTGCCCTAATTGGCGAGTATACCACGGCTACACAAGCCTTTAGCCCACAAGATTTAACCTATAATGGTCATGGCGCACAGCCTGCCGCTTCTCACTTCGAAGGAGATTATAGATTTAAATTCTATAATAGACCTTCAACGGTAACGCTAGCTTACGATCAAAGTAGCGAAGCCTTGGCATTGAATGTGCCTCTGCGCGGCTATACCTTATCAGCGAGTACGTCTATTTTTAGGAATACCTTGCTCAGCTTAGAATTACACCACTATATTAACTATGGCTCGGATGATATCGCCAGCGGTAATAATGCAGCTGTCTTTAATTCAGAAGGAGGCACTTCTACGGGTATAATGGCGCAGCTAGATGCCTATTTCTAGATTGTAGGGGCAGGCCCCCGTGCCTGCCCTAGATGAGCAACCACAGGGGGTTGCCCCTATGCTTTTATTATTGGATAGAGCGCATGCATAATCACATTGAAACTACAATTTTAGCCTTATTGAATAAAGCTAAACAAAAAGGGGCTAGTGCAGCCGAAGCCAGTGCTGCTTTTAGTGTAGGGTTTAATGTCAGCGTGCGTAAGGGCGAAGTCGATACTGTAGAATTTAATCGCGACAAGGGGTTAACCTTAACGGTCTATTGCGGTCAACGGCAGGGTGTAGTCAGCAGCTCCGATCTGTCTGAAGCGGCTCTAGATCATTGTTTAGATAAAGCCTGGACTATCGCACAATATACCGATGAAGATCCCGCCGCAGGATTAGCACCTGAAGAACGCATGGCACAAAAAGCAATAGAACTGGATTTATGTCACCCTTGGCAAATCACACCCGAAGAAGCGATTCCTTTATTAAAAGAAGCTGAAGCGGTCGCTATAGCCAGCGATGATCGCATCAGCAATTCAGAAGGGGTCAATCTGAATACGCATCAATCGGATTATGTCTATGCCAATTCATATGGATTTTGTGGCCGAGTACGCTCCACCTCTCATTCTTTTAGTTGTGTTTTATTAGCCACGGATAAAAATGGCGCTATGCAGCGCGATTACGACTATACGCACAGTCGTGATGCCAAAACCTTAGATAATTTTAGCAAAGTAGCTATTCGCGCCGCGGAATATACCGTGCAAAGATTAGGGGCACAGAGTATCTCTACTGGCAAAATGCCGGTTATTTTTAGTCAGCGTATGGTAGCAGGCTTATGGGGCGAATTATTAGCGGCGATTAGTGGTGGCAATTTATATCGCGATGCTTCTTTTTTGAAAGGTACGGTAGGGAAAACTATTCTGAATGATTGCGTTAATATTGTGGAAGATCCACACATACCGCGTGCTTGGGCCAGCAGTTATTTTGATAAAGAAGGTGTGGCAACGCAAAAGCGCGATTTGGTCAAAGCGGGCGTTCTGCAAGGTTATATTTTAAGTAGTTATTCTGCACGCCGTTTGGGCTTAGAAACAACGGGCAATGCGGGTGGGCCGCACAATATTTTAGTGCAATCTACGGGTGAAGATGAGGCCGCACTATTACAGAAGATGAATAAAGGTTTATTGATCACAGAAGTCATGGGTATGGGGGTTAATCTAGTTACGGGCGATTATTCACAAGGAGCAAGTGGCTTTTGGGTAGAGCAGGGCAAAATTCAACATTCAGTTGAAGGCGTAACCATTGCCGGTAATTTGAAAGATATGTTTGTTAATATTGTGGCTATAGGGAACGATGTGAATAAGCGCAGTCATATCGAAAGCGGTTCAGTGTTGGTGGCTGAAATGATGGTGGCAGGGAAGGATTAGACTAGAGTTTATGGAGATTGTGTTGAATATCGTAGAAGTCGTCCATAAGCGAGTAATGTGCCTTCTGAATCCACCAACTCATAATATTGATCATTAATCAACAATAGTATCACCTGGTTTTCGTAAATTTTATGACAGAATGTGATATTTAATTTTTCTATATGGTCGTATCCTATAGAAGTAAGCGTGCTTAACAGCAAATTCAGCGTGCACAACCCCGGGCTAAATGCTCCCTTATAACCGATTAATTTAGCGATAAACGAGTTTGAGTGCAAAAAGTTCATGTCGCCAGAGAGTTGACCATAATGTGCCCCCAGTTTTCCTGGGATGTTCATTTCATAATAGTTAGATTGTTTATTGTGCCACAAGATAGACATCTTTTTCGATAGATCCATAAAAAGCGCTTGCCTATGTTTTGGATGATGATGTAGCGCATCAAATAAAGTTACCTCTTCAGGCCTTAAGTTTTTTATAAGAAATGCATTTTTTAGATCGTAAATATGTGAATCGTCTTCTTGAAATATGCTGGTTTTATAGACTAAACAAAGGCGATCATTGCCTAACGGCACAATATCAACAACCTTATATTCTGCGCGGTAAGCCTTGTTTATTTTAAATTGGCTGTTGCCCTTAGAAAACCATAAACCACTTTTAATGTGTAATAAATTGGTAACTACTCGCCCCATCATTGCATCGTCGCTGCGCTCCTCACAATGACGGGGCGAGTAGGCAAAAATATTTTAAAATTTTCTCTAAAAACACTTGACAAGGTTTTT
>VFJT01000021.1 GCA_009885935.1 Gammaproteobacteria bacterium | reverse complement strand
TAATAAATTTCCAGCCTAGCTTTTTAGCAACTAGCTGGGCGAGAACACCCTTGCCTGCGCCTGAATGGCCAATGATAAAAATGCGTTTTATGGTACTCATAGGGATGTTTTCCTCTTAATAAGATTCACTCGTGTCTCAAGGATATCACATTAAGCGTCTGATAGGGCAATTTTTTGTGTTATCGATTTTTACGATATTCGACAATAACGTGCACCCTTTCTCAAAATGGATTTTCATACCTCATTCGCTACACAGGCTGCTATAAACGCTTTTAATGTATTACCGAGGGGTCTTTTTTGAAATGACCTAAGTTTTTCTTTGCCGCATGCCTGCATCAACCGATACTGGGCCAATGCCCCATAAACAAACCATAACATCTGTGTCGTTGCAACGGCCTCTAATAAATTTTCTTTAGACTCAAATTTCATGTGATTTTTAAGACAAGCTTCTTTAATTCTAAGATAGGTTTCATCGTTGCCTGTTAGCCCATAATGTTCACCGACTTGGTGCAAACAGTTTAGCAATGAAAAAAACGGATGTGAAATCACTATTTCACCTAAATCAACGAGGGTGATATCTTGTGAACTGTCCGCTAGGAGGTTGTTATTGTCGTTAAAATCAGGCTGAACAATAGTTTGTTTGATGGAATAGCCAGATAATTTTTTACATAAACTATGCACCTTTGGAAGCAACGTTTCTAATTCACTCAGCTCCATTTCTGACAGCCCATCTTCTAGCAATAGGTCTTTTTGCGAAAGGAGCTGTTTGAATAAATCAGGCAATTTATCCAGTCGCCAATCGGGCACGCCAATATCAAGAAACACATCCACACGATCTGCAACCGCTATCTGAAGAGATGAAAATTGTTCAATGGTTTTGCAAAGCAGCGCCACATCGAACTTTTGTTTTAAAATTTCTCGCAATGGCCTGCCGGCATCTTTCATTAAAAAACAATTTAATTCGACATTGTGGGCGATAATGGTTGGAACTCGAGCCTGAAATTGGTCATGCAAAATTTGGATAATGCTAGCCTCCAATGCAAGCAATGCTGGCGTTTGCTTAAGATACACTAGGCCTTGAGGGGTGCTGATTTTGAAAACGCTGGACCAAGGGGTTTTAACGACGATCGTATGATTCACTTCAGATTGATTTAGAAGCTTCATGGCCCAGTTAAGGGCTTCGGTATCTGATGTATCATTAGCCATTCTTTCTTCCTATCCAAACGAGATGATTTTCTTGGTCGCTTTCTTTTAAAAGAATTTCAAAGCCATATTTTTTAAGATGCTGTTCGTAAACCGCAGGATCGAGGCTGTAAAAATGAAGCTCTTGGTTAAGCATATTGCTGTCAGTCCCCTCAAATTCACTGTCGCCGCTTGTAAATTCAAGTATTCCACCTGGTTTTAACCATTGTGCAAAACGGGCAATCATAAGTTCATGATCTGATTTAGGAAGATGAAAAAGGCACCACCACTCGACGATGGCATCAACTGTTTCATTGAATTCAATAGTGCGAACATCACCATATAGGCCGCGCATTTTCGGGCATTTCTGTTTGGCGATATTTAGCAATTCTTGTGACCCATCAATGCCGGTAACAGAGAAATTTTTCTCAATAAAATAATTGGCAATAGGAAACCCAGATCCGCAACCAATATCAAGGATGTGAGATTTTTCAGGGATGTAATTTATTAACGCATCAAGGTACTTTTGCTCAGTATTAAAAGAATCCCGCATTTTAGCAAAACCCTCTGCAATATTATCGTAAGATTTTCCTTGGTTGTTCATCATTTTGTTCATAAAACCTTCTTCATATAATACCGCTTGTGGCCTTTAGGGCAGTCATCTAAGACGCCAAACACTTCATAGCCATGCTTTAAATAGAAATCTTTCGCTTGAAAATCAAAGGAGTCTAGATGAGCTAACGTTGCTCCAAGTTTCTTGGCCGCGTCTTCTACGTAACTGAGCAGTTTACTGCCCAGACCTTTTTTATGATATTTCTGGTCTACAGCTAAAACATCGACATACAGCATACCCCAACAATACATCACAGCAATAATCCCAGCGATAATTACACCACCGTCATCTTTTATACAAAAATTTAAATTTATAAAAGGTTGCTTCTGGATGAATGGTACTTGGCTATTATTGTATGATTCTATTTTACTGCCTATAACATCTACTTCATGCGTTTGGCTTTTTACAACATGAAATGGGGTCAAACAAAATGATCCAACCCAATCTGCCAACCCTTGAGCAACTTCATGCAACGCAAGATCAGTTGTATCGAGAATTTTTACATTCGCAACCTCTTCATAGCTTTTAAGAGGAGATAGTCGGGTAAAATCCATAATATCGGCGGCATCTTCTTGGATAACATGTGAAGTCCATTGTGGGTCGCGGGTGTGCATACGAAGCCAAGATGACCAATTTAACATATTTTGATCAGTGCCATGGGTGTTGCGCTTTTTGAGTCGTTGAATACGTTCAAAATCACTGACGTCTAAAAGACAGAAGTGGATTTTATCTATTTGTTTAGCGGATGGGCATGCCAGTATTTCCCCTAAAACAATTTGGCCAAGCAAGCAGGCATCTTTGCCATCGATCAATAATTTCTGTAGCCACTTCTCGGTGGATTCTTGGCGCCATTTTTTGTCAGCACCTTCGGGTACACCGATGCCATCAAAATCATAAACAGCGATGCCATCTCCCAGCAACTCTTTTAAATAAGGCATTACTGCCGTTTTACCGCTGCCACTGGCGCCACCTATAAAATATAATCTCATAAAATTTTCCTCGTATTATAAGAGTCATACGCTCTCTTTATTGCACCATTCGGCAGAAAAACGGGCTGTAAGTGTTAAAAGCATTGCATCCGATCGTCACCACCTTCATCAGACAGAAAGATGTATTCACAATATACTCTTCGCAGTTGAATCTTAGGCTTTGTTGCCTTAGCCCATCTCGCCCCAGTCATGTAGAATACTACACTCCTGGGGCTCGAGACCTCGGCGTCTCGCCTAAAAATCAACTGCTATGAGTATAGTCGCCGATGTCCTGAATAATACGTTCAAAACGATAGTAGAAAATGGCATCCTGATTTATATTTATTCTTCAATTATCAATGTCGAGAACAATATATCACAGCGTTGTCTAATTAAGCTACTTTATGGTGATAAATTTCTTTAATCCGATCATATAACGATACCCGATAGCAAACGTAGTTATGTCCTCCCACAAACTCATGGTAAGTAATCGATATCCTTTGTCTTTGCATATGCTCGCAAACATGACGAACCACATCAAACGATGACGAGGTTTGAATCGTACCGTCTTCAAATTCAAATGTCATTTCATTATTTTCATAACTACCTAGCTCGAAAATAAATGAAGAGTGCTTATTTTGTTTAGCAAAATCTGTGATCATTTTATCAAGTACTGTAAGTGGTTGAGCTAAAAACGCTGGCGATTGAGCAATAATATGAGCAAATATATCAGGCTTTGTAAGCCCTAAATAAAATGCTGCAAGTCCTCCATATGAGGTGCCAATAACTGTTGATTGATTTGGATCGGTAGTGATATTTAAGCTATGTCTAACTCGTAAAATATCCATGAAATCTTGAGTTAAGAATTCAGTAAATTGATCATTGCAATTATATTCAATGCCTCGTTGAAGGCCATCAGGACTATCAAAGAAAACAGCTACACACGGCGGAATAACCTCATCTGAAATCATTTTTTCTAGAATGCAATGTGCGGGAATATAATCCACATAACTGCTGCCATCTAGAAATAACATAAAAGGATAAGCAGCTGTTGCATTCTGGTCATAATCTGGAGGTAAATAAATCCAATATTTTCTGCTTAATGAAGGCTCATTGTAACCAGATACATTTCTCAAGCATGTATCTGAAAACTGTACTTTGTCTTGAATCAAACGGCCTGCTGCTCTTAGTCGATCACGAGCTGATTTTGCTGCCTCAAAAGAAGTTGGAATATCCTTTAAACAAGGCGCCATAGGTAACTCAAGGATTGATTCTTTGCCATAAATCTCATCGGGATTATCCATGTCCTTATAATAGACAATTTCTTTTTTATTAAGGGGATCTGTTATTACATGATTATTTGCAAATAAATCATTCAAAAGCGCGTCAAATTTCGCCGATTCTCCAATAGTTCTCGGATAGAATATCGATGCTTGATCAATTTCAACCACAGGCTGGCTATCGTCATCATGGCGTTTTACTAAATTATAAGCACCTCTTAGCTGGCAAGGTAATACTAAGCTTATATAGGCAATACCCGTCTGATGAATAACAGAAAATTTACTTTTCTCTGTAAAATCATATCCTGCGATACCACTGAGAAAATAAATGGATGTCTTTCCATCCAATTCATCATCACTTAAGCGATATAAAATCGTTACGAGCTTATCTTCTTGCTCTGGAATGTCTTCGATGATTGGATTTTCAACATAACGCCATAACACATCTCGCGCTTCCATTGTTTGTGCGTCATGTATTGCTTTTGAAAAGTGACGCAGATAATTTGATCTCAAAATCGGCATTGTGCTCTCCTTTATTCTATAGTAAACACGCAGATCAACCAATATCTTGGTTGTTCATGGTTTCAGTGAATAGATATTGTTTTTGAACAGGCATCAAAGCCTGATTTTTGATAGAGTCCAAGACCGATTCTATTTTGTTCTCAAAATTGGCGGAGAGGGAGGGATTCGAACCCTCGGTACGGATTAACGTACACACACTTTCCAGGCGTGCTCCTTAAACCACTCGGACACCTCTCCATTTCAAACATACAGAAACTAATCCCTCCACCGGGAGGGATGGATTCGGTACTCACTTCGTTTCATACCTCACCCTACGGGCGCACTGCGTGCGTCCAAAATACTCGCCGCGCTGCGCGCTATACGCTCGTATTTTGT
>VFJT01000116.1 GCA_009885935.1 Gammaproteobacteria bacterium | reverse complement strand
CAATAACCCGCGCGGGTCTAACCACCCTGCCATGCAACACATAACCGCGTTGGATCACCGCCATCACAAAACCCACCGCATAGTGCTCGCTGGGCTGCATGGCGATGGCCTCGTGGCTTTGTGGGTCGTATTTTTCGCCTAGGGGATTGATGGCTTCTACGCCAAAACGCGCCAAAGCATCCATAATCATTTTATCCGTTAATTCTAAGCCCTGACGCATAGCGGTAAAAGACTGCTCGTTCATTTCCACGCTATTTTCCAAACCTTGGCATAAGCCATCTAAAGCCGGCAATAATGCTTCAATTAATTTTTGCGTGCCATATTTCTGCATCTTTTGCACTTGTTGCTCTAAATGCTTACGTACATTCTCTTTTTCGGCCACTTCCCGTAAGTATTTATCCCAATTGGCATCGGCCTTGACTGTTAATTCTTCTATGGTTTGTTGCAGCTCGCTGTAGGTGGGGTTGATAGGGCCTGTAGGCATATCACCAGCTTGTTCCTCTAATAATTCAGGCTTTTCTTCGGAATGGCCTTTTTTGTCTTTATGTTGTGATTCTTCATGGACTTTTTGCCATTTATTATGGTGATCTTTGTCATTGTGATCTTTACTCACGAATATCTCCTCTGCATACAATTTATACTCATTTTACTTCTTCTGCCTTGTTCAACTAAATCCAGGGCTAAATATTACAACTCACTGCTAGCCGGGTCCTGACCCGCGACTTCCCCGCCGTACTTTGTATCTTGCGCGTTATATCCGTGGCATCTACTGATATATAAATAAGGCCTTTTTCCGTTATTTCAAGAGCCCGCCTACTGTTAACCAATCTTCATAGGCTTTGGCTTTATCCACTGGATTGCGCAATAAATAGGCAGGATGATAGCTCACCCACAGGGGAATTTTGGTTTCTCCAAAGACATAGGCCTGACCACGCAGACGGGATAAGGATGTAGTCACATTTAAGAGGTTATGCGCCGCGATACGGCCCAAGGCTAAGATGAGCTGGGGCTGTAGTAAATCGACTTGTTGTTGCAAGTAATCCTTACAGTGCGCCACTTCCTCACTATTGGGATCGCGATTATTCGGCGGGCGGCATTTTAATATATTGGCGATGTAGATATCGTCCATGCTTAAGCCCACGCCCGTGATAATTCTGTCTAATAATTGCCCTGCCCGGCCCACAAAAGGTAAACCCTGGCGATCTTCTTCTGCACCCGGTGCTTCGCCTATCAACATTAGCCTTGCTTGTTGACTACCGCGGCCAAATACCGTTTGTTTGCGGCAAAGATGCAGCTCGCAACGCTGACAAGCAGCGACGGTTTGTTCTAAATATTGCCAATCGTTTTGGAATGACCCTGTGCTTTGTTGCGCCTCTGTCCGCTCTAGCCATAGATCAATACCCATGGCTCTGAGATAATGGCGTTGTTGTACTACAGACTCACTCATAAAGAGGATTATCCATGTTGTTATTGATCTTAACGGTGGCAAGCCTAGCGTGTAGCTTAGGCCTACTCATCACTCTGGTTATCACCCAGCGCACAGCATATCAAAGTATAAGCGATTCGCGCCATGCTTTATCAAGACTGGAAGGTTTTGTGACGCAATTTGCACAAAATCTACAACAACTGCAGACACAAAACCAGGCTGCGATCTTACAGCAACAACAACGTCATGACCAAATCTTACACCAATTAAAAGAATATGCAGCACAATTGCGCCTAGACTTGAGTGAACATCAATTAAAACAATTAACCCTATTACAAGAAAGTTTACAGAAAAGTATTACGGAATTAAGTCTGCACATCTTAACCGTTTTAAATCAAAATACACAAAGCAGCACGCAAGCGATACAGCGTTTAAATGAAACCGTCGCTGAGCATTTGAAATCGATCAGCGCACAGGTTGAAAAACGGCTGAGTGAAGGCTTTGAGAAAACAACGGCGACCTTTCAAGCCATTATTCAACGTTTAAGTTTAATCGACGAGGCACAGAAAAAAATCACCGAATTATCCACCAATGTGGTGAGCTTACAAGCTATTTTATCCAACAAATCCTCGCGCGGCGCTTTTGGCGAAGTGCAATTGAGTGCACTCATCCGTAACTTTTTACCCGAAAATCAGTTTTCATTGCAACACACTTTATCGAATGGCAAACGCGTGGATTGCCTGTTGTTTTTACCGGAACCTACAGGCAACATCGCCATCGATGCCAAGTTTCCCTTAGAAAATTATCAAGCCATGCATGCCCTAACCGCCAACGATCCTTATCGCAAAGCGGCCGAACAACGCTTTAGACAGGACTTAAAAAAACACGTAGACGACATTGGCGATAAATATATCTTGCCAGGTGAAACCGCCGATGGTGCCGTGTTGTTTCTACCGGCCGAAGCCGTTTT
>VFJT01000026.1 GCA_009885935.1 Gammaproteobacteria bacterium | reverse complement strand
CCTGCCGATTGGAGCCTAAGTGGTCAAATTAAATAATACGGCTAAACATGTAGTGCTAAGGGCGGAGAATTTACGGACGCGGGTTCAATTCCCGCCGCCTCCACCAAATCAAGTTTCTACAACATCCAACAGCTAAGATAGTTCACCGATACCAGCGTACGCAATGCAAGGGCTAAAGATAAAGCTTATAAGCTTACGGATGAACGTAAATTGTTTTTATTTATCACCTCTGCAGCAGTAAATTGAGGTAGTAACTCATTGAAATTATTGAAATTTATGAAAATAAGCCTTGATTCCATAACTATAAAATAATTTCTTTTGCCCCGCCCGGCAAACCCTACCCCCTTTTGCTTCAATGCAGAGGGGGAGTATAGGGTCCTACCAAAATCTACTTCATGGGGTTCACAAAATGTGAACTATCGTTCATATTTTGTGAACTTTCAAGCCCCACTAGTGGGGGTATCCATTTTAAAGCCGCATAAAAAATCAATGTAATTTAATAAGATACCGTGCCAATTTAATAGCCGCCGCCGATTTTTGGTTTGAGCGCATAGAGTGATATGCTAAGACAAAGCAAGCTTTTTAAATTATTAGGGTGTGTTATGAGTGAGCATGAAACAATTTACAATTTATGGCATGAATATGCCTCAACTAAAAATGTTGCTGATTTAATTGAATTATATTCTTCTACCGCTTTATTCGAAAGTCCATTGGTTCCAATTTTGTTAAATAGAAAAGAAGGGGTGCTTAAGGGTAAAGACGAAATTCATGCATTCTTGACTGAAGGTACGAAGCGGCGCCCTAATGACTTAGTGAGATGGTACAGAACAGGGAGTTATTTTTCTAAAGGAAATACTCTAATTTGGGAATACCCACGCAACACACCCGACGGCAATCAGCTAGATATACTAGAGTTAATGGAAATTGAAAATAAACTAATCATAAATCATAGGATTTATTGGGGCTGGCTAGGAACACAACTACTCATTAAAAACCAAACGGGTAGCTAAATTTCGGCGACCGCAGTAACAAGCTCAGCCAAAATAGCTAAGCTTGTTACACACATCAATCAACAGCTTAAGCGGGTGTTTCTTCATCGCTACGTGCCACTGCTGCTTTTTCTGCTTCGATCCTTCTGTAGATCTCTTCGCGATGAACAGACACATCGTTAGGGGCATTAACGCCTATTCTGATTTGATTGCCCTTCACCCCCAAAACCGTTACGGTAACATCGTCACCAATCATGATGGTTTCGCCAACTCGTCTGGTTAATATCAGCATCGCACTATCTCCTTGTTTGTGATAAATAAAAAATAGCGCATTGAAACCCTAGCAAAAATAGCATTACTAAGGCTCTTAAATGCGCCGCTAAAAACTCTGGGGGTATATTGGGGGGTATCCCAAAAAATTGAATTCAAAAAATCATTATAATTCAACAAGATACATTGCCAATGTGATAGCCGCCGCCGAAATGGCTAGCAGATATCGTTGATCCCAGCGAATGATCATGCTGTGAGTCCTTAATCAGCTATACT
>VFJT01000065.1 GCA_009885935.1 Gammaproteobacteria bacterium | reverse complement strand
GCCATCCTTGACCACCCATAATCTCCCTGACTATAGGCCATTCGTATCCTGGCAAACCGGACATCTGTACTTTGCGCAAAACCGGACATTTCTACTTTGGGTTGACAGGCGTTTGGTTTATATAATTAACTTATAAGGTATTATTAATACCAATATAATAACAAAAATAAACGGATCTATAACTTTTAAGCGTAACTATTTGATTTAATTGAGTATTATTATATTAATCATATGGTTATCACTATATTTCAAAAGCAGAGTGTTCACTACATTTGAACCATGCCCTGGTTACTTGTATTTGCTGCGTTTTATGGTTACCCTAGATTTCATATTTAATATGATATCCAAGGATAAATTCAATGACTACAGCAACCCTACAGCAACTGGATAAACAAGATAAAACCACGCGGGTTTTGGTTATAACTTTATTATTAACGGTAATCGTCTGTTGGAGTTTAATGGCTTGGGCGACCGTTAGAACCTATAAAATGTCCGCACCCATACCAGGGCAATTCGTCGGTAGTACTGGACAGGGTCTAATGACCGCCGATACCCTCCTTGCGGGCAAAGAAGGATTTCAAAAAGCCGATTTAATGGACTACGGCAGCTTGTATGGAATGGGTTCTTATTATGGCGAAGATTTTACCGCTCGTTATCTTATAGAGCTATTCCAGTTAACGCGCCAAAATCTTGCTTTAGCACAATACCACCAACCCTATGCAACGCTTAGCGCAGCGCAAAAATATTTAACGCGCAAAAAAGCTAAAGATGAATTGCGCGGCATCGATTTAACGGCTAACACCGTTATATTGTCTACGGCAATGGAAAAAGCCGTGCGCACTTTGCAAGCCCAGATTGCAGAAAATCTATTGAAAAAAGACGCCAATAGAGGCTATACAAAAGCGTATAGCTTAAATGAACAAGAGGCTCGGGACACGGCAAGTTTTCTAATTTATTCTTCGATGACAACAGTCGCCCATCGCCCAGGGAGTTTAGTTTCTTGGACTAATAATTGGCCCTATCAACCCACCGTAGGCAATACGCCTACCGTCGCGACTTCAATTTGGTCATGGATTTCCTTCACCATTTTATTTTTAGGCATTGGGTTTGTCTTAGTTATTTTCAGACTCTTTATCGATCGCGAACAACAGAATTTTCGTCCATCGGTGTTTTCTTTTGCCGCTCCCACGGCAAGTCAAAAAGCCATTTGGAAATACTTTGTCTTTGTGGCGATAGTTTTTTTATTACAGATTTTAGTGGGTTCGTTAATGGCGCACGATTATGCAGAGCGTAGTAACTTTTACGGCATCAACATCAATCAGTACCTGCCTTTTGCTTTTTTGCGGGATGTACATCTGCAAGCACCCATCATTTGGATTGGCTTGTCTTGGATAGGCGCGGCTTTATTTTTGGCACCCATTATTGGCGGCAGGGAGCCTAAGGGGCAAGCACTGCTGGTTAATGCCCTCTTTTGGATTACCGTCGTCATTGTGGGCGGTGCTTTATTGGGTAATTATTTGGGAATTATGGGCATTATTCGCGACCATTGGTTTTGGTTTGGCAATCAAGGTTTGTCCTACATCGAAATGGGCCGTTTTTGGCAAATTGCATTTTTCATTGGGTTATTTTCTTGGGCTATGATCATGTTATACGCCCTATGGCCTACTCTATTCGGCTTATTCAAGCAAGGCAAATCTCTGTGGAGCTTATTCCGCATTGAACATTTACTCTGGTATAGCGCTTTGGGCGTTGCCTTTATTTACGCTTTTGGTCTTATCCCTTTAACTAAGATCAATGCTTCATTTACCCTGACGGATTTTTGGCGCTGGTGGGTGGTACATCTTTGGGTTGAATGGGCCTTTGAACTATTCACCGTGACTATCACCGCCTATTTTTTAATGGCCTCAGGTTTGGTTTCTAGAGCCTTAGCAGAAAAAACGGTTCTATTTGAGTGGATCTTAATACTGGCCAGCGGCATTTTAGGAACGGGTCATCATTTGTATTGGGCGGGCGGGCCACAAATTTGGCTTTCTTTAGGGAGTATTTTTTCATTTTTAGAAGTATTGCCTTTATTTTTGCTGGTGTTAGAAGCCATACAGCAATATCAATATCTTAAAGAAAATACGGCCTTTCCCTATCGCCTCGCCTATATTTATATTTTAGGCTCGGCCTTTTGGAATTTTGTAGGGGCTGGTATTTTCGGCGGAGCGACAATTAATGCGCCGATCATCAATTACTATGAACACGGTACATTTTTAACTTTAAACCATGCGCATACTGCGATGTTTGGTGCTTTTGGTCTTTTAGCCATAGGTTTAGTGTATTTGTGTTTGCGCTATTTAGCGGGAGAAAATAAACCCTGGGGGGATCGTTTAGGCATTTGGGCTTTTTGGCTCTACAATGCTGGCCTAGTACTATGGATTGTGCTTAATTTCTTCCCTATAGGCTGGCCACAGTTGATAGCCGTTTATGAACATGGCTATGCTTATGCACGCAGTGTTGCTTTCTACAATACAACATTGATCTGGCAATGGCTGCGTTTGCCGGGTGATGTGATATTTTCTATTGGTGCTGTATTGATGGCCTGGGATTTTTTAAGAAAGACCCGTTCTTGTCGAGGTAGGCTTCAAAAATTATAAGATAAGCAACACGTTGTAAGGGCGATTAGCAAACCGCCCTTACAAAAACTATCGACGGGATTTATTTACTGCACTTGGTGCCATCGCAATCTTTATTACCGCAACAACAGCCTTTTTTGCAGCAACGGCATTTGCAACATTTGCACAGACAATTGTAAAGCAAAGCGACTAAGAATGCGGCGATAAAACCATGCAACAATCCCCACAAACCACCAATTACGCTACCCATGAGGGTTGGACCGTAACCCACATAAATGGAGCCCATGGTACTGACCATGCTAAAACTACCCTGAAAGAAGAATCCGGCGGCAAAACACCATAATCCCCAAATGATCCCTACAGCCAGTCCGAAACAACCTGCGCATAAACCTTTAGCACCTGATTTCATAGAATCTCTCCTTGAAAAATACAAACTTATAAACCTACAGCCGCTACTAGCAAACTGCAGTATCAGTCTAGCACGATATTAAGCGCTTGGGTACTCCAAAATAGTAATATTTATCACGGTGTTAGCTTTGTTTTGAGTAAAATTTATACGCAATAAATCTTTACGCCACCCACTTAGGCAAGTTTTTTAAGGAAGCCATCAGTCTTTGTGCTTTTTGCGTGATGTGTTGCCAATCATTTTCTTGCAGATCTTTTTGCATGACTAACCAACTGCCTGCAACCCAATCTACATTGGCACATTGTAAATATTCTAAAGCGGTGTCATGCCCTACGCCGCCGCTGACACAAAAGCGTATTTGCGGGAAAATGGATTCAAAATGTTGTAAGGCATTCACACCGCCCATGATATGGGCTGGGTAAAATTTAAGAGTATCAAAACCGTGTTCACTGAGCCATAACACTTCCGCCACGGTACCCGCTGCAGGCAAATAGGGTAAATGGCAATGCAGGGCTTTTTGTAGCAAACTTTCTGTCACCGCTGGGCTACCGATATAATCAACACCCGTATCTGCTAAGCGTGTAAATTGCTCCGCTTCTAAAACCGTCGCTACGCCCACGCAAAAGTGAGGGAATTTATTTTTTACTAATGCAATCGCATCCCAAGCGCTATCGGTGCGCAAGGTGAATTCTAGAATGTGGATCCCCGCTTGCTGCAAAGCTTCTGCTAAAGGCAAGGCCCATTCTAGGCGATGCAAGGTTACAACTGGAATCAACGGGTGGCGAGCTAATATTTGACGTATGGCATTCATCGTGACATTTCCCTATGAATTGGTTAATATTTATAGGATAATAGTATATACCCATTGTACTTGAAAATACGAGAAACAGCGTAGGGGTAGGCCCCCATGCCTGCCCTATTACACCATATATATGGAGACTTTATGATTAAAATTTCATCGCTTTTAGGTAATAGTCAGCATTTAGACGGTGGTGCCATGTTCGGTCATGTGCCTAAGGCCCTGTGGTCTAAGTGGCTACCTGTAGACGATAATAATTGCGTGGCGCTAGAATGTCGCGCCTTATTGATTGAAGACGATAATAAACGCATTTTACTGGAAACGGGTATAGGTGCTTTTTTTCCGCCTGAGCTTAAAAAACGCTATGGTGTGTACCCGGAACATCATGTCTTGTTGGATTCATTGCAGAATTTAGGGTTGTCCCACAGCGATATTGACGTGGTTATATTATCGCACCTGCATTTTGATCATGCGGGTGGGCTTTTAACGCCTTACCAAGAAAACAGCAAAAGCAGTTTATTGTTTCCCAATGCACGCTATCTCATTAGTCTAGAAGCTTTTACCCGCGCCAAAGCACCGCATATGCGCGATAAAGTTTCGTTTATTCCGGAATTAACAGGGCTATTAGAAGCTTCAGAGCGTATGGAGTTGATCTCAGGTGATCGCAGTTCTACCCTAGGCGCGGATTATCAATTTCATTTTAGCCACGGTCATACGCCTGGGTTGATGTTAACGGAAATAAGTACAGCGCAAGGTCCATTGGTTTTTGCTGCCGATTTGATTCCTGGCGTCGCTTGGTTACATGCGCCTATCACGATGGGTTATGATCGTTTCCCAGAAAAAGTGGTGGATGAAAAAGAAGTGCTATTAGATTATTTGGTCGCCAAGCAAGGCCGTTTGTTTTATACGCACGATCCTAAAATTGCCGTATCCAATGTTATACGCGATGATAAAGGCCGTTTTGTTGCCAGTGAAATGTTGGGCGAGATT
>VFJT01000094.1 GCA_009885935.1 Gammaproteobacteria bacterium | reverse complement strand
GCAAAAAGATTTTTTTAGACGATTTAAAAATAGGCGACAGTTTAGCCGTAAACGGCGTGTGTCTGACCATTATGGAAATAATGACAGATGCGTTTTGCGTAGAGCTGGTCCCTGAAACACTACGAGTCAGCACGTTGTCTAATTTAGCGCTAGGACAAGCTGTGAATGTAGAGCGGGCTTTATTGGCACAAGGCCGTATAGGCGGCCATTTTGTTTTAGGGCACGTCGATACACACACTTCGATTGTAGACATTTGCACAGAGGGTAACGCTAAAATAGTCAAATTTATAGCACAAAAAGACTTTTTACTTTATCTAGTACCAAAGGGACAAATCGCCATCGATGGCATGAGTTTAACCATCATGGGTGTACAAGATGGTTATTTTACAGTCAGCTTAATTCCACACACGCAGAAAATAACGATTGCTGCGGATTATCAAATCGGAACAGAAGTTAATGTGGAATTTGATATTTTAGCTAAATATGTTCAATTCAAAAACAACTATTTGTTGCCTGTTATATAGATGGAATAGCGAGGAAATATAATACCCGTCATTGCGAGCTTGCGAAGCAATCCAGGAAAATGTCCAACAATGAGAAAAAT
Organism: Gammaproteobacteria bacterium; assembly: GCA_009885935.1. Classification (GTDB taxonomy): domain Bacteria; phylum Pseudomonadota; class Gammaproteobacteria; order UBA1113; family UBA1113; genus VFKP01. Next base: position 1,512 of record VFJT01000094.1, on the reverse strand, counting down.
ATTTTTTACAATAGGACTAATAAAGTATTACTGGCATTTATAAACCCAGGATTTTAACCCCTGGGTTGCTTCGCAAGCTCGCAATGACGGGTCTGATGAAATTAATAACTATCCTTAAAGGGGACCACATGAACAATATTACAGAAGCTATAGCGCAAATCCAAAACGGCGGTATGGTCGTCGTTACCGACGATGAAAGCAGAGAAAATGAAGGCGATCTCATTGCTGCGGCATCTACTATCACAGCCGAAACGATTGCTTTCATGGCAAAAGAAGGCAGTGGCTTAATTTGTTTGGCCTTAACCGCGGAACAATTAGACCGTTTAAATTTACCTTTGATGGTTGCCCCTACAGAAAATACCGAGCAACAGCGCACTGCTTTTACGATCAGTATAGATGCGGCTTCGGGCATTACAACGGGTATTTCTGCTGCCGACAGGGCGCGTACTATTTTAATTGCCTGTGATCCTACATCTATAGCAAAAGACTTAAATAGGCCAGGGCATATATTTCCTTTACGCGCTGCTGCTAATGGTGTTTTAGACCGTCAAGGTCATACCGAAGCGGCAGTTGATCTGGCGCGCTTGGCGGGGCTACCTGCAGCGGGTGTAATCTGCGAAATTATGGCGGAAGAGGGTACTATGATGCGCGGCGAAGCATTAAAAGAATGGGCAAAAACCTGGGGGTTGCCTATGATCAGCATTGCTGAGTTACGAGATTATATATCCAGCGTAGGGGCGGACCCCTGTGTCCGCCCTGGAAAGGATAGAACAGTATTGGAAATACTAGCCCAATGTAGGTTACCTACAGAACACGGCGTATTTAATATGAGTCTTTACAAAAATACGCGCAACAATGAAGAGGCCATAGTTTTAAGTCAGGGCAATGATTTTAGCCTTGCAATGGTGCGCATTCATTCGAGTTGTTTTAGTGGCGATGTACTGTCTTCTTTACGCTGTGACTGCGGACAGCAATTGGCAGAGTCTTTGCGCCAATTAGCACAGGCTAAAACGGGCATTTTAATTTATTTACAGCAAGAAGGGCGGGGCATAGGTTTGCTCAACAAAATGCGGGCGTATTCCTTACAAGAAAAAGGTTTAGATACGGTAGAAGCAAACATTTCTTTAGGGTTTGCAATGGACGCGCGTCGCTATGATTTAGCAATCGATATTTTAAAATATTTAGGTATAGAAAAAATAGAATTAATGACCAATAATCCTTTAAAAATGGCTGCGTTATCGGAGCATTGGCCGCAAGATGCTTTAAAACGACTCGATTTACACATTAAGCCTGGCGTAGACAATGTCGCTTATCTAAAAACCAAACAAGAAAAAATGGGACACTTTTTATTAGGAGAAGTTCATGTTTAAAATAGCCATAGTCTGCAGTCGTTTTAACGACATTATCACCGATGCTTTGTATGAAGGAACAATGGCGCGCTTATTGGAATTAGGATTAAGCTCCGAACAGATTTATTCTACTTTTGTGCCCGGTGCCATCGAAATCCCCATC
>VFJT01000044.1 GCA_009885935.1 Gammaproteobacteria bacterium | reverse complement strand
TGTTTTTATTCTCCCTGGAGAATAAACCGCGTTTTAGCAGCAACTTACGTATTTTTATAAGCTTAATCCTGGGTGTTGCTGGCGGTATGCTGCTCAATTATTTTCACCCCCATTTAACGCCCTTTAGCAACCAATTTATCGCCCAATCCTTAACCCTAGTCAGCGATGGCTATATGGCTTTGCTAAGAATGCTGGTATTGCCCTTAATCTTGACTTCCATTATCCATGCTTTTATACACTTAGGTGACCACCCTGGCGAAATCATTGGTAAATTGATCTCTCGCTCTGTAGGGCTATTATTGCTATTAACGGCAGTAGCTTCGGCCATAGGCATGGCTGTAGGCTTATGGTTGCACGTAGGGCAGCAATTATCTTTGCCCAGCGATGGCCCACTGCCCACGCATCATTACACTGGCTTAGTTGATACGCTATTAGGCATGATCCCCAGTAACCCTGTCGCCGCCATGAGCAACGACAACACCGCCGCCATCGCCATTTTTGCCTGCTTACTGGGTATCAGTGCGTTGCAGATCTATAAAAAAGAAAGAAAACATGCTGAAAATTTCAAAGACTTTATTAGCTCAACTTTTCATATGGTGAAACAACTTGCACGCTTAGTGATTCGTACTACTCCTTATGGGGTGTTGGCCTTGCTGGCCAAAATCAGCAGCACTCAAGGCTTCCACACTCTAATAGGCATCGCCAATTATTTGATCGCCATACACATCGCCGTCATTTTGGTGTTTATATTACAAGTCACTTTAGTCGCTTTGTGCGCGCGCATTTCGCCGTGGACCTACCTGAAAAAAGCCTACCCTACTTTATTGGTTGCGTTTACGACTCGTTCTAGTTTTGGTTGCTTGCCCTTAAGCGAAGAAACCTTACACGACCGCTTTAAAGTGTCGCAATTAACGTCTAGTTTTGTGCCCAGTATGGGCGCGACATTGGGCATGAGTGCTTGCGCCGGTGTATTCCCCGCCATATTAGTGGTAATGGCCTTAGCGGTGACGCATCAGCCGATGACCGTTTCCATTTTCTTAATGGTGATGTTTATCAACACTATTGCCTCGCTGGGTATTTCCGGCATTCCGGGTACCGCTTTTGTGGCGGCAACCGTAACTTTAACCGCCATGGGATTACCCTATGCTGTAGTGGGTTTGGTACAAGGGGTAGACAGCATTGTAGACATGAGCCGTACGGCAACGAATGTGAATGGTACTCTGGTTACGGCGATCATTGTGGATCAAGGGTTGCCGGGAGAGCGTCAATGGGATCTATTATCGTAGGGGCAGACCCCCGTGTCTGCCCTAATAGGGCGGGCACGGGGGCCCGCCCCTACGATTTGAATTATAGCGAATTTGGTTTACGGCAGATGCTCCAACACCATCTCTATAGTCTTATCCATAGTCTTCGCATAATCCGCTGAAAAAGTGCCTTTGGCGCGATTGGCCACAATGACATTTACCGATAAAGCCCTATGCCCCATCAATTGACTTAAACCATAAATACCCGCTGTTTCCATTTCAAAATTAGTGACTCGTTCATCTTGATACCGAAATTCTCTTAATCTATCCAAGAAATGCGTAAATCGTGGCACTAAACGCACTCGTCGCCCTTGCGGCGCGTAAAACCCAGAGCACGTTGCCGTCATCCCTGCACCATCTACATAAGGGCTATAATGCGCCAGCAAATCTTTATCCGCGGAAGCTACATAAGGATGTAATCCTTCTGTAGCAAAAAAATCAGCGAGCGCCGCTTCTACCGGTATGTCCACGGCGGCGGCACTGTCGCGATAATATTCTAATAAATTATCAAAGCCTATAGCGCGTGACGACAAAACAACGCTATCGACTTCGGTGTCAGCCTGTAAAGCACCGCTAGTCCCTATACGTATAAAGGTTAAAGTACTTAATTTTTCCTTGACACGTCTGGTTTTTAAATCCACATTTACTAAAGCATCTAACTCATTTAAAACAATATCTATGTTATCTGTGCTCATACCCGTAGAAATCACCGACAGATGGTGCTTACCCAGCCAACCACTGTGGGTAATCATTTCACGATTCTGTTGCCGTACTTCTATTCTGTCAAAATGCTTGGATACTTTTTCTACCCGATTGGGATCGCCCACTAAAATAACCGTAGGAGCCAATTCTTCTGGCAATGAATTTAAATGGTAAATGCGGCCATCTGCTGTTAAGATCAAATCCGCTTCTGAAATATACATAATAGTTCCTCGTGCTTTGCGTTGTTTTGCCGTAGGGGCGGGCCCCTGTGCCCGCCCTATTAGGGCAGACACAGGGGTCTGCCCCTACGATACCCATCTTCATTGTAGTTTTAACAAATCCCAATAGCGCGAAATCGCATCTAAGGCGTTATCATCAATATCCGTTTGAAAATACCCTTGTTTTAGTACTGCGTCACTAGGAAAAATAACCGGACTATTAGCCAATTTAGCGGGCAAATACGCTAATGCTGCCTGGTTTGCAGTGGGATAAAAGGTTTCCGTTACTTGTAATGCCGCGATTTTTGCTTGTAATACGTAGTTTAAGAATTTGTAAGCATTGTCTCTATGTGGTGCATTTCTCGGAATGACAAATGAATCCACCCAAATAACAAATTTATCTTTAGGGTAAATAAATTCTATGTCTGGATTTTGCAAACTCGCTTTGTAAGCATCTGCATTCCATGCCATCCCTATCGTTACATCTTCGTCAATTAGCATAGACGGTACAGAACTGCTGTTATACAGACGTACATTAGGCAATAACGCTACTAAATTTTGGTAGGCCTTTTGCAAATGCTGCAGATTATTTTCATTAGGGGAGTATCCTAAGGTCAGCAAGCCCACATTAAACACTTCTCGAGGGTCATCCAGCAACAACAGTGAATCACGGTATTTAGGCGACCACAGATCTGTCCATTTTTCAATTTTATCATCAGGATAATACTTACGATTGACAAAAATACCGGTTAACCCCAAGACCCAAGGAATACTGTATTCGCCTTTAGGATCGTAATCGGGATGGGTAAAAGCAGGGTTTAAATTTTTATAATTAGATAACTTGCTCAGATCCAATTTTTCTATCATATTCTCACGCGCCATACGCGTAATATAATAGCTAGACGGCTCCACTACATCATATTGCGCTTGTTTGCTAGCCTTCATTTTGGCATATAAAACTTCATTGCTATCGAAAGTAGAAAAGTTAACTCTAATACCGGTATCTTTTTGAAATTGTCTAATCACTTTAGGAGATACTTCTTGAGACCAAGCAAATACATTGACCACATTGTCGTCAGCCATGGCTACGGTGCAAAACAGGCTTAAAGCTACCCATGCCCATTTTTTAAGGGCGGCTCGCGAGCCGCCCCTACAAAAAAATCTCTTCATATTCTTTTTTGCCTCGTGACCCATTGTGATACACACACTAATACTAATGTCATTGCGAACAATAAACTACACAGTGCGTTTAATTCTACATTAACCCCTAAACGCGCTAAGCTGAAAATCTTGATCGGTAAGATTTCAAAACCAGGCCCCGAAACAAAATAACTGATGACGATATCATCGAAAGACAAGGCAAAGCACAACAAGGCTCCTGAAATCAGTGCGGGTAATAAGATAGGCACAATGATATGCCAGAAAGTCTGCAACTCACTGGCGCCCAAATCGCTGGCAGCGGCAAAAATATTGGGATCAATGCTTTTCGCGCGGCTATACACAATAACCACCACAAAAGGAATGCAAAAAGTAACATGTGCAATGTACAAAGACCAAAAACCTAACGCTAACCCGCTTAAAGAGAATAATATTAATAACGCGATTCCCATGACAATATCTGGCGTAATAATAACCACAAATAACAAGCCTTCTAACATGTTTTTGCCGCGAAAATGATATCGATACAAACTAATCGCAGCCAGTGTCCCTATGAACAATGCCGAAGCCGTTGCCGCTATGGCTAAATACAGCGAATGCCACACTGCAATCCACAAATTGCTGTCGTGCAAGACTTCGTTGTACCAATTTAGGGTAAAACCATGCCAGAGCATAGAAAAGATCGCGTTATTAAAAGAATAGATAATCAGCGTACCTATAGGAATATATAAAAAAAGATAAATGAGCGCTATATAAAAGAATCTAAATGACTGCTTCATAATGGATCCCTTTATTGCTACTCTTGAATTTATATACCAATAATCCTATAGCCATAATCGCCGTTAACAGCACACTGGTAGCAGCACCGCGTGGCCAGTTATTCGCCATTAAAAATTGACTCTCTATCAAATTCCCCAATAACAAAGCCTTAGCGCCTCCTAATAGATCGGAGATAAAAAATAAAGTCATGGCGGGTAAAAAAACTAAAGCACAACCGCCGAGTATGCCCGGAATACTGAGCGGAATAATGACTTTGCGGAAAATAGTCGTGTACTTTGCGCCTAGGTCTTTGGCCGCCTCAATTAAAGAAACATCAAAACGTTCTAAATTCACGTAAATGGGTAAGATCATAAAAGGCAATAAATTGTAAATTAAGCCTATAGTCACAGCCGTATTGGTAAATAAAATCTGTAAGGGTTCATGGATTAAGCCCATGGACAACAAGGCTGTATTCAGCAAACCTTTTGTTTTCAATAGACTCATCATGGCATAGGCGCGCACCACTGAACTGGTCCAAAATGGCAGCAACAATAACAATAGTGCCATATTCTGCAGTCTTTCTGGAAATCTTGAAACAATATAGGCAAAAGGATATCCCAACAGCAAACACGCCGCCGTTACCATAAACGCAATGTAAAAAGATTTGAGAAATATTGTAAAGAAGATAGGGTTGAATAAATCTACGTAATTTTGCAGGGTAAAATGCCACAAAGCGATGTGATCGGGATCGTGTTGCAAAAAGCTCATCACCACCATGACTAAAAAAGACAACAAGCCAAAGACGCATAGCCAGCCGGCGATCAACCCTACTGAAAAGTATTGAAACTTATGCTTCATAAGGCAATACCACCTCCCAGCCTATGGGCCAATTGACCCACACGGATTCGCCTATGATGTAGGTAACATCCTCGCCATTGTCTTCGTCAAAAAATTCGGTAACTGACAATAATTTGCCATCGGGTAACTTAATGATTAAATCGACCGTGGTCCCTTTGTAGATGACTTCATTCACCATTGCAGGAAACATCATACTGATATCATCGATCTCAGAACGATGATAAACACGGGTATCTTCCGGTCTAATCAGCAAATGAATTTTATCGCCGCGGTTATATTGACCGCAATTTTCTAATTCATACTGGATATCTTGCACAGTGACTTTAATGGTTTTATCATTAGCGTCATCAATTACCACATCAAAAATATTACTCTCGCCTATGAAAGTTGCAACGGAAATATTTTTAGGGTTTTCGTAAATATCACGCGGCGTGCCTTTTTGTACCACTCTACCCTGTTGCATCACCACGATGCTGTCCGACATAGACAAGGCTTCTTCTTGATCGTGCGTCACAAATACAAAAGCAATGCCCAGTTTACGCTGCAATTGTTTTAATTCAATCTGCATGTTTTTGCGTAAGCGATAATCCAAAGAACTCAAGGGTTCATCCAGTAACAACACGATAGGCTCTTTGACCACGGCCCTGGCAATGGCCACGCGTTGTTGTTGACCGCCGCTTAATTCGTGTGGTTTGCGCCGTTCGTAATCAGACAAACGCACCATGCGCAGCATTTCTGTGACACGCCGCGTTATTTCTTCTGGTGCCACCCCATCGCAACGCAACCCAAAGGCTACATTGTCAAAGACGGTCATATGGGGAAACAAGGCATAACTTTGAAACACGGTGTTGACGTGCCGCTCTTGAGGCAACAAGTCTTTGGCGTCTTTGCCATTGATAATAATTTGGCCCGAAGTGGGTTTCTCTAAGCCTGCCAACATACGCAATAAGGTCGTCTTACCGCAACCGGAAGGCCCCAGTAGGGTTAAAAATTCACCATCTTTAATGTTGATGTTGATGTTTTCTAAGATCTGATGCCCACCATACGATTTAAAAATATCGTGGATCTCTATAATGTTCTTTTCAGCCATGGCTCACCCTTATAAAATGTAAAAAAGAATGATTTCATGCATTAGAACGCCGATCTTGGGCCATAGCCGAGGATTTTACAGCGAAACAAGACCCCT
>VFJT01000046.1 GCA_009885935.1 Gammaproteobacteria bacterium | reverse complement strand
TGCAAATTGCACCCCTATGCCCGCAGGCAAGCCCCGCTGGGCTGATTCGGGCGTTACCCACACCACTCGGCCTGTGATATTGTGCTGGTCGCCGTCATCGGGCAATTGCACCGATAAAGCCACTGCATCGCCTAAAGAAAATGTGTCTTGTGTGCGCACAAATAAACCGCCATTTTGTATAAAGGGCATGTATTGTTTGTACAATGTTGCTTTGTCTGGAAAAGAAAGTGAAAAGTGATTGGGTTGATTGATTGTGCTGTATTCACTGTCTGTGATGTTAATGCTCATAGTCGCTCCAAAATGAGAATGCTGCTAGCTTAACAAAAAAATAATTTTAACGCAAAAAAAGGCTCACTGAAAAGTGTGAGCCTTGAGTTTTATTCACAGCTGTAACTCATTTTAGTTAAGCAGAGATTACATTCTTCCAAAAGAAAATTGCGATGCACTTGAAGGCCCGCCCTCATCCCCATTATCTTCCTCATTCCCTTCATCCATGATTAAAGGCCGTATTTCGAGAACTTCTGTAACGGCATCTACTGAAGCCTCATCCCTCCAATACCATGCTTCCGCTTTACCGCCGAATTCAACTAGTTCAACACAAGCCAGATTCATAGCCATACAACACAGAAATGAACCGCCGGCCAGCATTATAACCTGCGCATAGGAAATACTAGTTGGGAATAATATTCCGCGCACAACAGCTGTAGCACTTAGACTTGAGACGGGCCCAGCGATACAAGCGAGTCCTCGTATTTCTTCTTGACACTTCGGGGTGAAGAAAATGTTGCGATTAAATGGTTCATTTTGTAACTCATCATTTTCAGCCACAGGATTTAGCGACAAAGGCTGGATGATATCTCTAGACTTTGTCATCGGATCAGGAACCCTCTGATATTTATCCCCTTCAACGTCTCTAAAATCTTGTATGCTATCACTTATTATACTTTTTAAAGCCTGGTTTCCAACAAAGTACGATTCTGGCTGCAATGGGTCCGTAGCCTTATTTCTCGACACTGTAATTGTAAGTGGGGCATTGGTGATTGGACAAATGGGCGCTTTCCTCACACTAAGTGCATTTTCGATCAACTGAACTGCACTAGAGCGGTCTATACTCTGGCCAGAGCCATTCAAGACGACGGGATCCAACATTAGCCCTAGTGTTATAGGACAAGTAAAATACCCCTTTTTAAAAAAAGCACTGTTTTGAAATGCCTCAAGAAGATCGTCTACTGTAGGTTTTTTCGTTTCTGCGGGTTCTTTTTTTTCTAAGCTCGGCCGCTCTTGCTTTTCTTCTTCTATATCGAATAGATTTTCTGCCATAATTTACCTCGTTTAACTATTGTAATTAAGTGCTTTATCTTAACATATGGCGATTACTACCGGAAAATATAAAAATAACATTCATTAAGGGCACATCCTAGTCATCAGCCAAAGCCAACAATCTACACTCTAAAGCCAGCTGAAAATTAAGATTTAAACCCTGTAGGATTTCAGCATACAAAGCCCATAGTGATTGACAGTGTACTAAGGCTTTATTTAAAGAAAAACGCGCTGCCAATTGTTCTATTTGCTGAGTGCGGTTTTCATAAATGGAGAATGACTGATCGCAAGTCACATTGTAACGAACTACATCCAGAAAAAAATAAGCCGTGGCACGCAGTTGTTGTTCTTTTAAGAGCCCCGCCCATTTTTGCGCAACCACTAAAGCATTTTGCTGCTTTAAAGCCACCGCCACGCAATCGTCTAACCAAGCATCCAGAATATTATCATCATTCTGCGCCAACGCACGTGCTGCCGCTAAAGGGTAACCACGCTCTAAGCGCAAAACCAGCCTCAAGCTGTCTTCTGTCTGCTCGCTAAATTGGGTTTTCAACCAAGCCAACGATTGTGCCGTTGGCGCGCGTAATACTATGGTTTGACAACGACTCAGTATGGTTTTAGGCAAGCTTAAATGGTGTGTGGCTACTAGCAGAAAATGAACGCGTGCCTTAGGCTCTTCTAATGATTTCAATAAAGCATTCGCCGCGGCTGTATTTAAACTGTCTGCGGGTGAAATCAAAATGACTTGCGCCGCCTGACTGTGTGCTGTTTTGCTTAAGCGCGCGATGAGTTCACGAATGGCATCGATTTTAATGACTTTTTCGTCTTCCGCTTTAATGAGCGTGAAAAAATCGGGATGATAGCCGCTTTGCAACCAATGGCAACTTTGACATTGCCCGCAAGCACTGTGTTCATAAGGATGGTGGCATAACAAGAAGTGAGCCCAATGCTGGGCTAAATCCAAGCCACCTAGATCGGCGGCTCCCGCAAGCAATACAGCTTGTGGCCATAGCAATCTATTGGATGGGAGTTGTTGTAAATACGCTGTCAACCAGGGATATAACATATGATGTTTAATTTCCTGTGTCACATAAAGAAGGGCGGCTCACGAGCCGCCCCTACAAGCGAACCATCTCAATAGCAGGTTACGCTATATCCCGCATCGTCAAACGTATACGTCCTTGCCTATCAATTTCCAAAACTTTAACTTGGACCATTTGGCCTTCAGACAATACATCCGTAACATTCTCTACGCGTTCATTGGTAATTTGTGAAATGTGCACCAAACCTTCTTTACCCGGAAGAATCGCTACGAAAGCGCCAAAATCGGCGATCTTAACTACTTTTCCTTCATAGCGTTGACCCACTTCAACTTCGGCCGTCAGTAATTCAATACGACGTTTCGCTTCTTTAGCGGCTTCGCCACTGACGGAAGCTATTTTCACTATACCGGCGTCATCGATATCGATGGTCACACCCAATTCTTCAATCAAGCCACGAATGGTTACGCCACCCTTACCAATAACATCTTTAATTTTATCGATAGGAATTTGCAAGGTCGTCATACGCGGTGCGTAATCCGACATTTCAGCACGCGGTGCCGTTAACACCTTAGCCATTTCACCTAAAATGTGCAGTCGCCCGTCTTTGGCTTGCGCCAAAGCCACACGCATAATTTCTTCGGTAATGCCCGTGATTTTAATGTCCATTTGCAAGGCCGTAACACCACTGGAGGTTCCCGCCACTTTAAAGTCCATATCCCCTAAATGATCTTCATCGCCTAAAATATCGCTTAATACAGCAAATTGGTCGCCTTCTTTCACCAAGCCCATGGCAATACCGGCTACAGGTGCTTTAATAGGCACACCAGCATCCATTAAGGACAAGCTACCGCCACAAACGCTGGCCATGGAACTAGAACCATTGGATTCGGTAATCTCAGACACTACGCGCAATACGTAAGGGTAGGTCAGCGGATCGGGTAATACGGCATTTAAAGCGCGGCGCGCTAAATTACCATGCCCAATTTCGCGACGTTTAGGAGAGCTCATCATGCCCACTTCGCCTACAGAATACGGAGGGAAATTGTAATGCAGCATAAAGCTTTCTTTGCGTAACCCCCCTAAGTCATCTATTAACTGCGCATCTTTACCCGTACCAAAAGTGGTTACGACGATAGCCTGCGTTTCACCGCGGGTAAATAAGGCCGAACCATGTGTGCGCGGTAAGAAACCCGTTTGTATAGAGATAGGGCGTATAGCATTCAATGCACGTGCATCGATACGCGGGCCACCGGCTAATACTTTTTCACGCACCGCACGGCTTTCTAGATCGCCAATGATTTTGCCCATTGCTTTTTTACGTGCATCATCGCCTTCGACTGCAAGTTCTGATTGAATAGCCGCTTTAATCGCCCCCAGCTTATCATGTCGCACTTTTTTGTCTACAATTTCATAGGCACTTACAATAGCCGCATAATGCTGTTTTTCGATTGCCGTCAATAAGGCGGTGTCGGCACTCGCTGCAGTCCACTGCCAGCCTACCGTGCCCGCTTCTGCGGCCAATTCACGGATGGCTTCAATGGCGACTTGCATCTGTTGATGACCAAACATCACCGCGCTCAACATAATTTCTTCGGACAGTTCTTTGGCTTCTGATTCCACCATCAAAATACCATCGGCAGCGCCCGCTACCACTAGATCTAATTTAGACTCAAGCAACTGTTCTTTAGAAGGATTCAAAACATTTTGGTTATTCACATAACCCACTCTGGCTGCAGCCACTGGGCCATGAAAGGGAATTCCAGACAAAGCCAAGGCCGCAGAAGCACCCAATAAGGCAAGCACATCGGGAGCAACCATGTCGGGGTCAACCGACAATACCGTGGCAACGATTTGCACTTCTTGTTTAAACCCTTCAGGAAACATAGGTCGCAATGGCCTATCGATTAAGCGAGAAGCTAGAATCTCACGTTCCGTAGGACGCCCTTCGCGCTTGAAATATCCCCCCGGAATACCACCGGCAGCATAGGTTTTTTCAATGTAATTCACGGTTAATGGGAAAAAATCCCTTTCTACAGTAGACTCTTTCTGGCCAACCACCGTCACCAAAATGACCGTATCGCCCATGCGCACCGTAACGGCGCCCGTTGCTTGTTTTGCGATTAGACCCGTTTCTAGGGTGACCGCATGACTTCCATATTGGAAGGATTTCGTTACAATACTCACAAATTTAACCTCTTTTATAAATGCCTTTTTAAGGCGGCTTAGCCGCGTATATCCAAATCGCTGATCAATTGCTGATGCTTAGCCTTGTCTTCTCTAAGCAAATAAGACAGTAATTTCTTACGTGTAGACACCATTTTCAACAAACCCCTACGGGAATGGCGATCTTTCTTGTTCACCGCAAAGTGGGGTTGTAAGCCACGGATACGAGCACTCAACAAGGCGATTTGCACCTCGGGAGACCCTACATCCCCAATTTTCCGCTGAAACCGACTGATAATTTCATTTTTTTGTGCTTTATCTAGCATATTATTTACTCCTAATCATGATTTTAACGCAGCCATTTTGTGCAAGATTTGCACTATACCCGACTGCAAAGATCCGCCATTGTAAACCAGAATTCCCTTTTGAACAAGCTGCTTAGGGCCTTTTATACAAAAACATGTCATTAATCGCAAAAAAATCATAAAAAAGGCGGTTTTTTTCATAAAACCCCTATACAAGCTTGAAAAATATGATATCTTATTTTCTCGTGGATCTACTTGCCTATACGCTACTATTGTAAGTTAGGCTGAGTAGTTAGGGTATCTAATTGTTAGAGGAAATAAACATGGCACCAAAATCGAAAAAACCAGCCCGGAAAGCGGTTAAGAAAACTGTAGTTAAAGCTAAAAAAGCGACGAGCAGCAAAAAAGCAAAGCCAGCAGCCCGTAAAGCGGTTGCAGTAGCTAGCTTAAATAAGACCTACAAAGATGCGCCTACTAAAACGGAAATTTTAACAACCTTGGCTGAATTTGCTGAAGTCAGCAAAAAGCAAGTCACTGCTGTATTCTCCGGTTTAGCGGACATTATTAATGGCTGTATCAAAAGCAAAGCTGCTGGCGAATTTACGCTGCCAGGCTTGCTGAAGATTAAAGTAGTGCGTAAACCCGCAACCAAGGCTCGTAAAGGCATCAACCCCTTTAATGGTGAAGAAACCATGTTTAAGGCTAAACCAGCCCGTAATGTGGTGAAAATCAAAGCCTTGAAAAAGCTAAAGGATATGGTCGCATAATTGCAACTCTATCTTCTGAAAAGGCGGCCTCGGCCGCCTTTTTTTATGGTATGATTTAGATTAAAGAGAATACAAATTAAGGTGTACCATGAGCGACGATTCAAAACCTCCTAAAGGCCCACTACTGCCGGATCCCAAAGATCCCAATCGTATAGATGACAAGCGCACGAATATCATTGACATCAAAGAAGCGCTTAAAGAACGTAAAGATAAAAGAAAACAAAAAAAAGAGGCGAAGACTGACCGCCGTCAGCAAGGAAAACAAGAAAAAGATAAACCTAAGAAAAAAATAAAAACAACGGTAGAAACAGTAGAAAGCCACGAACCGCTAGACCCCCTAAAAAAGAAACAAAAAGAAGAACGCGAGAAATTCAACGATAAAACACGCATAGAGCGCTTACGTAAAAAAGTGCAGGGGCTCTTTGCGCGATTCGCTACTGAAGTTTTACCTAAGAGAAACGCATCTTCGGGAAATAATCCAACGCGTATGCCAGCGCATCCGCTGACTTCTAAAATGACGGGCCGTGATCCAAATGTCTCGGCGGATACAACTCAACAACCAGACGCTGCTCAACAATTACAGAATGTATTAGCCCATAAAAAGCAATTAACCAATCAGAAACAAAATACAACTACTTTTACGCCCCCTACGCCTAGACCTCCGGGGGGTTAAAATCTTAAAGCATTTCTCGTAGGGGCGGACCCCCGTGTCCGCCCAAACCAGGGCAGACACGGGGGTCTGCCCCTACGATAGATTCTTACATATGTTCGCGTACTAACGCCGCCAATAAAGCAATATGATCCTCACTATCATTCAACGCCGGAATATAATGAAAGTCCTTGCCACCCGCAGCTAAAAAAACCGCTTTATTTTGCAACTGTAGTTCTTCCAATGTTTCTAAACAGTCCGTGGCAAAGCCCGGTGCAATCACATCGATACGTTTAAGGCCTGCGCGCGCCTGTTGCGCTACAAACTCGATAGTATAGGGTTGTAACCACGGTTTATAGCCTAAACGCGATTGATAACTCACAGCGTATTCGGTGGATTTTAACTGCAATGCTTCTGCCACTGCCGCCACCGTTTGTACGCAAGCCTCAGGATAAGTATCGCCGCGTTCGCAATAGGATATCGGAATACCGTGAAACGAAAACAATAACAAATCGCCGCGGCCATGCTGTTGCCAATACTGTGTAATGCTACGACTGATGGCCTGAATGTATAAGGGATGGCGGTAATAATCCGCAATAAAAACGATTTCGGGGATAAGCATTTTCGCGGTCAAGGCGCGCGCTAAGCCATCAAACACCGCCGCGGTGGTAGTACTGGAATATTGTGGATATAACGGAAGAACAATAATACGTTTACAAAGAGCCGCCTCTAAAGTATCCAAGGCAGCACCAAATGAAGGTTCGCCGTAGGTCATGGCCACAGTCACTGTAATATCATCTGCTTGTAAGGCCGCAGCCAGAGCTTTTTTTTGCTGCAAACTATAAACCAACAAAGGCGAACCTTCATCTAGCCAAATTTTTTGATAGTTATGGACAAGTTTCTTTGGCCTAAAAGGCAGAATAAAGCCTTCTAGGATGATACGCCACAACCAGGGTGCAATATCTTGTATAACGCGTTTATCTTGCAGGAATGGCCTTAAAAATTGGCGTATGGCTTTTTTGGTAGGTGCCGTAGGCGTGCCTAGGTTGGCTAAGATAACACCGGTTTTCATTTATGTCTCGTCGTTGTGCTTTACTTCTGCCTGCAAGGCAGTCATATCCAGATCTAAAGCCTGTTGCACTAAATCGGTCAAGGCGCTTTGGGTCAGGGTACCGGCTTCTGAAAACAACGCCACGCGCTGCCGTAGAATCATAATGAGGGGAATTTGCCGCACATTAAAATCTACGCCTAAGTCTTTTTCTGCTTCCACGTTCACGCTGGCAAAACACACCTTAGAAAACTGATCTGCTACTCGCGTAAAGATGGGTTTAAAGGCTAAGCACGGCTGACACCAAGGTGCCCAAAAATCAATCACAATCGTTTCATGCTGGTCTAATATTTCGTCAAAATTTTGCACTGTTAATTCATGGATCATAGCCTTTTCCCTTTATCCCCACTGATTTAATGCATTGTAAACTCTTTGTAGAGAAAAAGCATCCCGCACTCTCGCCATAAGCAAGAGTGTGGATTTAGAATTAATTTAAGAATTTACAGGAGAACCCCTACGAGAAGCTCCTGGAGTAGTAATTTCATCATAACCGTTGCTATGCTGCTCATGACGTCTAGCTAGGCCATAACCTGCTGCGGTTAAAAACATAAACCCGGCTACACTACCCAAAGCTATACCCGCTTTTTTCCAAGCTGATCCTTGCTCATCCTGTTGCTGTATAGGTGCCGGTGCTGGTGTAGGCTTAGTGTGGGTAGGTATAGGAGTAGCAATAGGTGTAGGCGTTGGGCAAAGTGGCAGTAGCAATGGCGTTGGTACTACAGATGGGCATTGAGAATGAGATGCTTCTGTTGGCAAAGAACCGCTACCCAACACTACAGTCGCTCCGCGGCCTGGACCACCTCCGTCGAATCCCCCTGCATATACCGTTGGATCGCCTACAACCAGATCCGTTGTTTCATCTCCATTTACCCATCCAGAGGCAACAGCATATCCGAAAGTAGCGCTCCCTTTACTATCGATGATTTTAACACCTTCTTCTTCAGATAATAAACCGAGTTTAACCTCAGCGGATGGATTGGCAGTGCTAGACAATATAAAAGCTTTAGCACCAGAGAATGTTCCTATTAATAATCCTCCATGCGTATCATTGTTATAAAAATTACCTGCAGATGTCAAAGCAAAACCGGTTCCATCACCAGCACATTCTCCTTTAACCGTTACGCCTTGTTCCGAAGTCAAATTCCCTAAGGAAGTTTGCGGGCCAGGAAATCTGTCTGCAGTCAAAGGACCATACACAATCTGCACTTCTTCCATCCCCGGCACGCCTATACCCATATCGAGATTGCCATCTTGATTGTAATCAAAACCGCTTGTGACGCCTTTCCCTGTTTCGCTGCCCGGTTTAGCTCCAAAGAAAGTAAATCCTCCTCCTTCTTGCAGATATTGAGTCGTTTTTTTGATGGCTCCTGGAAACCCTCCTTCCTGACTCTTGAATACAGACACTTTTCCTTCTGGTGGTTCACAATCACTATGCTTTCCAATAAAGGCAGATGGATTAGCCACGGCAAAATCATCTAGACCATCCTTGGTCACATCACCTAAGGCCCTTACGGTTGTCAAAGGCTGGTAACCGCTATAACTGGTTTCAGTTGGGTAAATAAGGGTTGTTTGCTTACCGTCAAAAAGTACTGTTGATAAATCTACGGTGCCTATATCCTTTTTTCGGTACTCATCACTACCATACAACAAACAAAGATTATTATTATCGCGTACATCTCTTGTATCTTCGGGATCAGCACAACCCGGGAACAGAACATCCGCTTTGCCATCTTGATTGGCATCCCCCACTGTGGCTGCCGATGTTTCCAAATAAACAGGAGAACCATTGCTGGAACGAGGATCCGTTTGCATAACATGCAAAACTTGATCGGGCGTCGCGGTATCTAAATTGAGTCCATCTGGGTAAGTGCCATCTTCTGTACCATATACAATGTCTAAAGCGGCCGCGGCATCGTGTCTGGCTGTTACCAGAAAATCTACATTTCCATCGCCATCAAAATCGCCTATATCTTTTACATTTTGCCCTATACCATAGGCTTGGCCGTCAAAACGTGCACCCGTGTTATCACTGTGATTATACAAAGGTACTTCAGCCGAATGAGTCTGATTGCTGCTATATACCATGTCGGCTCGCCCTATATTGCGATAATAGTTGTTCTCGCCCGGAGAGCCTACCAGCACATTGCCATACCCCGTCGCACTTTTAATCACGGCCACGGATTCACCCGCGCGAGCTGTTAAATTCCCGGAAAAATTTGCCTGCGGCGATAATCTATAACCATTGTTGCCATCTAAATTAGCTACATCAAAGACGCGTGTTTGGGTAGCATTCGTACCACCTAAGCTCTTAGCTCTAGGGGCATTTGGCCTATTACTTCTGGAATTCAAACTATGGGTATTCATTTGTGCCGCTGCTGGCAAAATGACCATACTTATAAGTTGCGCAGTGGCCGCAAAGGTGATCACGTTACGCCAGAACTGAGTATCTTGCTGCATCTTTTCTTCTTTATGCTCGCGATACCGTTGTTTTCCAGCAGCATGTAATTTTTGTTTATGGTTTAATTCTATTTTGGTTGCAGGTATTGCTTGTGTTTCGGACGTAGCACTGTGCTGTGCTCGCTGTTGTGCTTTTAGCCATTTCTTTGTTGCTCGTTGTTCTTGTCTTTGTTCTTCACGACGTTCAGCTCTTGGTTTTAGGTCTTGCTCAAAACCCCATTTACTTTGATCAGCCCGCTGTTCAGCTTGTTGTAAGCGCGTTGTAACTTTATCGTGAATTTTAGCGTGATATTCGCCACTTTTTTGGCGCTGTGATTGCAGTTGACTTACTGAATGATTTTTCGTACTCATGATATCCTCACTATAATTGTTAAAATAATTGTCGGCAAACAAGCGAGGGGGGGATTATATAGCCGTCCACTTGAAAATACAAGCTTTTGCCAATGGTTTTAAAAAATTTATACTGAAATTTATAAACTCTAAAAATGTCTCATAATATCTATTATTACTTTCTCATTCGCGCATGACTTTCCATCAACACTATGGCTGTATTGGGTTTAAATCCGGTCCATAGTGTGAAAGATTCGGCAGCTTGTTCAACTAACATGCCAAAACCATCTAAACACTGTTTCACGCCACAATGGATCGCTAGTTCTAGAATAGGTGTAGCTTTGTCGCTATATTTTAGATCGTATACTAAAGAACAATGTTGAAAGATAGTTTTAGCCATAGGCAAAGGCCAGGAATCAAATCTGGTGCAATCGATCATCACATCGAATTCGGCTTTCAGATCTTTAAAGTCTTTTGCCGAAATATTCCCATACTGGCAAAATTCAGTTACTAAATTCTGCGCCTTGCTTAAAGTTCTGTTGACTATCACAACACTGTGCGGCTTAGTCTGCAATAGCGGATACAATAAACCTCTAGTCGCACCCCCTGCTCCCAATAACAATATCTTTTTGCCCGTTAAAGTATAATTATGATTTTTCTGTACATCGCGTATAAACCCTATGCCATCGGTGTTATCGCCATAGATTAAACCGTTATCCATAAATTTTAAGGTATTCACTGCTTTAGCGATTTGTGCTCGTTCTGAAAGTTCATCGCAAAGATGGTAAGTTTGTTCCTTAAAAGGCATCGTCACATTTGCACCGTTACCGCCGCTGTCGCGAAAGGAAAAAACGGTTTGTTCAAAAGCATCCAGTGGGGATTCTGTTTTGGAATACTCTACGTTTAAACCGCTAAACTGTGCCGCAAAGCGTGAATGAATCCACGGGGATTTGCTGTGTAGTATGGGGTTGCCGATGACGGTGAGTTTGAAGTTCATCTATTTAATCAAAATCCAGATTTCTGTAAGCTCTCGTGAATACGCGCCGCTACTTCTTCTACCGTACCTAAGCCCGACACTAGCCAAAACTTAGGAGCCGCAACGCGAGCATCTTTAGGAAAATGTTTATAAAAATTGATGAGTGGTTTGGTTTGGGCATGATATACTTCTATACGTTTGCGCACGGTTTCTTCCTTGTCGTCGTCGCGTTGTATTAATGGCTCCCCGGTGACATCGTCTTTCATGGGCACCTTAGGCGAATTAAATTCGCTATGGTAAACGCGTCCAGAAGCAGCATGAACGAGGCGGCCACTCATTCTATGAACGATTTCTTCATCGTCTAAACTGAGTTCTAACACCACATCTAAAGCAATAGCGGCGTCGATCAACGCTTCTGCTTGAGGTAAGGTGCGTGGAAAACCATCGAGTATAAAACCATTGGCACAATCTTTTTCGGCAATACGCACTTTGACTAGATCGATGATCAAATCATCCGGCACTAATTTGCCCGCTTGCATAATGGCTTGTGCTTTTTGGCCTAATTCGCTGCCTGCACTCACGGCTTGACGCAGCATTTCGCCGGTGGAAATTTGTGGAATATGATAATCGCGAGCAATAAATTGCGCTTGCGTTCCTTTACCTGCTCCAGGACAACCCAACATCATTAAACGCATGTTCTTGTTCCTTAAAACTGTTGCAAAAACCGAATATCGTTTTCAAATAATACTCTTAAATCGGGAATTTCATAGCGTAACATGGTTAAGCGATCGATGCCCATGCCTATGGCAAAGCCACTATAAAGCTCGCTGTCTATGCCTACATTCGCCAATACTTGTGGATGCACCATACCGCAGCCTAATATTTCCAACCAACCCGATTGACTGCACGTCCTACAACCCTCTCCTTTACATTTCACGCATTGTATATCCACTTCGGCGGAAGGCTCAGTAAAGGGAAAATACGAAGGGCGTAAACGCAACACCACGGTTTGTTCAAAGAAGGCTTCTAAAAAAGATTGCAATAAGCCTTTTAAATCGGCAAAGGTGCTGTGATCGTCCACCAACAAGGCTTCCAGTTGATGAAACATAGGGGTATGCGTCATATCGCTGTCGCAGCGATACACTCGCCCAGGCGCTACCATACGAAATGGTGGCTTGTGCGTTTTCATATAGCGAATTTGCACGGGGGATGTATGGGTACGCAATAAAGACCCATTTTCTAAATAGAAGGTATCGTGTGAGGCGCGCGCCGGATGGTGCGCCGGAATATTCAAGGCGTCAAAATTATGATACTCGTCTTCAATTTCAGGACCAGAAACGATATCAAAGCCCATACCGCTGAAAAAAGCTTCTATACGCAAACGCGTTTGCGTGACGGGATGCAAATGACCTACGCCGGCGCCGCGCCCTGGTAAAGAAGTGTCTATAGCATCACGTTCCAAGGCTTCCGTTAAAGCGCTTTGTTGTAGTTGCTGTTGTTTATCTTGTAATAAGGCTAGGATAGCTTCTTTTAGATCATTGACCTTTTGCCCATAGGCTGGACGCTCTGCAGGCGCCAAGGTAGCCATGGTTTTCATCAACTCGGTGACAACACCTTTTTTTCCTAGAAAATGCACGCGAACTTGCTCTAGTGCGGCTAAATCCGTAGCCAGAGCCGCTTGTTCGCGTACTTTTATCAGGATGTCATCAAAAGACTGCATAAAAAATTAAGCTTGCGCCAAGGCAGCTTTAGATTGCTCTACAATCGCTGCAAACGCTTCTTTTTGATTTACTGCCAATTCTGCCAACACTTTGCGATCGATCTCTATAGCCGCTTTCCTTAAGCCATTCATAAATTGACTGTAAGTTAAACCGAATTCTCTGGCTGCAGCGTTGATACGCACAATCCACAAACCCCGAAAATCACGTTTACGTTGACGACGATCGCGGTAAGCATACTGACCTGCTTTGATAACCGCTTGCTTAGCCACACGGTAGACACGGCTTCTAGCACCGCGATACCCTTTGGCTTGCTTTAATACTTTTTTGTGACGGGCTCTCGCCACGACACTACGTTTTACTCTTGCCATGGAATTTTCCCCCTTTAACTACCGGTTAACATACGACGAATAGATCGTACATCTGCTGCACTAATAGAGTCTTGTCCTCTATGTTGACGTTTGCGTTTTGGCGATTTCTTCGTCAAAATATGCGAACGCTCCGCGTTACGGTATTTATAGCCATTGGCACGAGCACGAAAGCGCTTTTTAGCGCCACTTTTAGTTTTTAGTTTTGACATAGTCAATAACTCCGCATTAGGATCCTCTATACTCTTCGCATTTGCTTCTTAGGCTTTGTTGCCTTCGCTCATCTCGCATCAGTCATGTAGAGTACTACACTCCTGATACTCGAGAACTAGTCTTCTAACCTAAAGACTCAACTGCTATGAGTATACTATACCTTTCGGTACACGAATCGTGTTTTACTTCTTTTTAGGGCCCAAGAGCATAGCCATTTGTTTCCCTTCCATTTTGGGGAACTGTTCAACCACACCATATTCAGCTAAATCTTCACTGATGCGTTTTAACATTTCTAATCCCAATTCCCTATGTGCTAATTCACGACCCCTAAAGCGGACCGTGACCTTGGTTTTATCCCCTTCCTCTAGGAAACGTATCAGGTTGCGTAGCTTGACCTGATAATCTCCATCATCCGTTACAGGACGAAATTTGACTTCTTTGATCTTAACTTTATGCTGCTTCTTCTTAGAATCGGCAGCATTTTTCTTTTGCTGGTAAACATGTTTACCATGGTTCATGATCTTACAAACAGGTGGCTCAGCAGTAGGCGATACTTCGACTAAATCTAGCTCGACCGCGCGGGCACGTTGCAAAGCTTCCGCTAAGCTTAAAATACCGGCTTGGTCTCCATTTTCATCGATAACACGTACTTCTTTGGCCCTAATCTCCTCGTTAATTCGCGTTTTGACCGCTGTTTGTTTCGTACTAATCTCAAATTCCCCCGTAACAGACTGATTACTTTAAATGCACCTCTACACAGGGCAGGCACGGGGGCCTGCCCCTACGTACCACGCCCCAATAAGGCACTTTCTTTCTCCAATAAGGATACAAAATCAGGCAAAAGCATCTCCCCCAAATCCTCGCCTGCGCGAGATCTGACGGTAACGGTACTTCCGCTGACTTCTTTATCACCTATAATGAGCAAGTAAGGCACTTTTTGCAGTGTGTGCTCCCGGATCTTAAAGCCTATCTTCTCATTACGCAAGTCATTTTCTACACGAAAGCCTAGGTTTTTTAATTTTTTGTGTGTTTCTTGAACATATTCGCTTTGTTTGTCGCTGACATTCAAGATAACAACCTGAACGGGCGCCAACCATACCGGAAATTTAGCGGCAAAATGTTCAATTAATACCCCTATAAAACGCTCCATAGAGCCCAGCACGGCTCGGTGCAACATCACCGGCACGACCTTATCCCCTGCCTCGTCTATGTAATAAGCGTCTAATCTGCCTGGCAATTGAAAGTCTAATTGCACCGTCCCACATTGCCATTCACGGCCTAGGCAATCGCGCAGTTTAAAGTCGATTTTAGGGCCATAAAAGGCGCCATCGCCGGGTTGTAGGGTCCAATTGACCCCCTTATTGTTCAGGACCCGTTGCAGGGCTTCTTCGGCCTTATCCCAAACGCTATCGTCGCCAATGCGATTTTCAGGGCGCGTAGACAAACGGCAGCTGATATCTTCAAAACCAAAGTCAGCATACACTTCGTAAACTAAATCCAATAATTTTGCCACTTCAGCTTCAATTTGGTCTTCGCGTATAAACAAATGCCCATCGTCCTGAGTTAAATGGCGAACTCGCATTAAACCGTGCAAAGTACCGGAGGCTTCATTGCGATGACAAGAGCCAAATTCCGCGAAACGCAACGGTAGATCGCGGTAACTGTGTAAGCCTTGTTTGAAGACTTGCACGTGCAAAGGACAGCTCATGGGTTTAATGGCGTAGTCACGGTTTTCGGTTGAAGTGACCCACATTTCTTCACGATATTGTTCCCAGTGCCCCGATTTTTCCCATAAAATTCTATCCACAATTTGTGGCGTACGTATTTCTTGATAATCGTATTCACGTAGTTTTTGGCGTATATATTCTTCGACCACACGATATATTTGCCAGCCCTTAGGATGCCAAAACACCATGCCCGGTGCTTCTTCTTGAGTGTGAAATAAATCCAACAGCTTGCCTAATTTGCGATGATCGCGTTTTTCGGCTTCTTCTAAGCGATATAAATACGTTGCCAAGGCTTTCTCGTCTGCAAAAGCCGTGCCATAGATGCGTTGTAACATGACGTTGTTGGAATCGCCGCGCCAATAAGCGCCGGCTAATTTCATCAGTTTAAAGGTTTTTAAATGGCGGGTATTAGGCACGTGTGGACCACGGCATAAGTCTACAAAATCGCCTTGTTGATATAAAGACAAGGTCTCGGTAGGCGGAATATCTGCGATGATTTCAGCTTTGTATTTTTCGCCTAAGTTCCGAAAAAACGCGATGGCTTCATCGCGACCCATAACACGCCTTGTAACGTCATAGTCTTTGGCCGCTAATTCATGCATTTTAGCTTCTATGGCAACTAAATCTTCAGGGGTAAAACCACGTTCAAAAGCAAAGTCGTAATAAAAACCCTCTTCAATCACCGGACCTATGGTCACTTGAGCGCTGGGAAATAATTGTTTGACGGCTTGTGCCAATAGATGCGCCGTGGAATGACGCAATACTTCTAAACCTTCTTCGTCTTTGGCCGTAATCACCTTTAATGTCGCGTCTTTTTCTAGGGTATAACTTAAGTCTACCAGTACATCGTTGACCTTAGCGGCCAAGGCTGCTTTGGCTAAACCGGCACCTATACTGGCCACTACAGTGGCAACGGTCACGGGCCCGTCAAATGGCAATTGACGTTTGTCGGGTAGAGTAATAATGGGCATATTCAAACCTATTTATAAAAATCTTGGTAGGCACGAGTGGGATCGAACCACCGACCACCACCATGTCAAGGTGGTGCTCTACCACTGAGCTACGTGCCTATAAAACGGGTTTAGGGTACCATAGGTTGGAAATAAGTCGCAAGTTTAAGGAGATAGCCCTTGCAATTATAAAAGTTTGCTTTATAATTTATAAAAGCACGATTTAGATTTACAAAAGAGGGTTAGTATGAAATATGTACACAGACATTTAAGGAATAAGCTTTTATCCGCTTTGGCGGTCAGTCCTGTCGTATATCTCAATGGCCCACGTCAGGCAGGAAAAAGCACTTTAGTCCAGCATATCGCCCAAAAAGACTTTCCGGCTGACTATCTAACCTTTGATAGTACAATGCAGATGGCTGCCGCAGCCAGCGCGCCTGAAGCTTACCTTAAAGCGCGTAAGCGTGCATTGATTATTGATGAAGTACAACTGGTACCGGAAATCTTTCGTACGCTGAAAATCGTCGTCGATGAATTGCGACAAACACTGGGATCAAAATTAAAAGGACAGTTTCTATTGACAGGTTCAGCCAATATCATGGCTTTACCCAAATTGGCAGAACCTCTGGTTGGGCGTATGGCAGTACTGACACTGTATCCACTTTGCAGTACCGAAGTTAACCAAGGTAAAGGAGATTTTATTCATAGACTCTTTAATCAAGATTTTCAAGTAGATAACAATAAACATAAAATCATTGATATGATTCGTCAGGCTACTTTCCCTGAAATTGCTAACGTGCCTACAAAAGAAAGAATCATTTGGTTTGATGGCTATCTCACTACTATTTTACAGCGCGATGTGCGCGCATTGGCAGAGATTGAAAAACTCAGTGTGTTGCCAAACCTATT
>VFJT01000114.1 GCA_009885935.1 Gammaproteobacteria bacterium | reverse complement strand
CGCGCTGCATAGGGCCTTTAGCGCCACCGGGTTCGCCGATTTGTTCGCAGATGGCCACACTGCGGCCTAAACGTACTAGCTTAGCCAAGTAATTATCGACGGCATGGAATGGCACGCCCGCCATAGGAATGGTTTTTCCGGCGGATTGGCCTCGTTGTGTTAGGGTAATATTGAGTAATTTAGCCGCCTCTATGGCATCGTCAAAAAACATTTCATAGAAATCGCCCATACGATAGAACAATAAAACATCTTTATATTGCTCTTTAATGCCCAAATATTGTTGCATCATTGGTGTATGGTTATCGCTCATGTAAGCTGTCTCGCTTATTGGAATATGGGGCATACGATAGCATATTTAGCGTTCTGAGACGATTAGAGCAAGAAATGAACTATTTAAAAGAACGTAAAGCACTTCAACTATGCTTTCATGCCATTTGGTATGTGCTTAGCCAAAAAACCGGCGTCAGCGCACTTGGGCTGCAAAAAGCGCTTGAGTTGAGTAGCTTACCAGGGCCATGGTTAGGCCTGGCTAGCTAAAGCGCTAATATGCCCAAATTCTGAGTTAAACCACAGGGAGTATCAACCCCTGGTATTACGGAGCCGTTTAAATGATTATCTCCGCTGCCTACTCGGGCCTGCCTTTGGCTCATTTGCAGACATCATGGTTTCTAATTGTTTAGCCTTTTCAGAATTCGGATCCGCCTTAATATAGTTATCAATAATCCCTTTAAGAGAACCATCCCGTGCGGCATCTTTTTCTAGATCCGTAAGGTTAAGCACTTGAGTAGCATTAGCCCCAAGGTCACGTATAGGAGCCTTAAGGAAAGCCAGAATCTTTTCAGAAGCCATTTTTTTAATTTCTTTCATCTGGTGTGCCTCATTCAATAGATTTCGAAAAAAAGAGTTTTTTACCTCTGGTTTTTTGATATCCACACAATAGTCTTCTAATGCCTTTAATGCCTTTTCTCTATTTTCCGGCTTAAAGAAAGAATTTTGGTTCGGCGATGATGAGCTACTTGAGCTAGACGCTGCTGAGCTGCTTGCTGGTAAACTGCTTGAGCTAGATTGCGGAGCCTTCTGGTCGGTTTTTTCCCTAATGGCATTTATTGCCTCACGCACTTTTTCTAATTCGCCATCGTTAACGTTCAGTCTAGAGAATTCATTCAGTCGATATTCGTAAAAAGATAAATTCGTTAACGCATCTGCATTAGCTTTAATACTTTCAGTGGATCCATCAAACTTAAGTGTTTTATAGAGCTGATTCAGGCTATCGAGTAGGGCATTTACAGCATCCTTATCATTATCAGGTTTTCTTGCTGGTGAGTTACTAAAGCTAGAGGTGGCTTTTCTCTGGGGCGTTTGTTCTCGCTCTTTATCCTTAGCTATATCGGCTATTAGACGCCGATAGGCATCTATTTTCTGATTTAATTGTTCTATTTTATTTTCAGACCAGCTATCTTCAAACTCAAATTTTTGAGCAGCTACTCCATCTAACGCATCGGTAGCAGCCTTGATATTTATAGGTTCATTTTTAAGAATTTCGTCAAGGTCAAGGAATAAGATCTGAATAAAATCTAACTCTTCATTTTGTTGCATTGATGATGAGCTGCTGCTTGAAGATGAGCTACTAGAGCTAGATGAGTTACTTGAGCTTGGTTGCGTAGTCTTCTGGTCGATTTTTTTGCTAAGGACCTCTAGTGCCTCACGCACTTCTTTTACTTTATTATCGCCAAACTCTTCTTCCAGTTGACTCACTTGAGCATATAAATGATCTAACATCTCTTCTCTTTTAATACTCTCGTTGGATCCAGCAGAGTCAACTTCTTTATCGATCCTCTTCACGTTATCTAATAGATCCTTTACAGCATTATGCTGTGCAGAACCGTTGTCGGTTGATTGGTTATTATCGCTACTGCGCTTTCCCGCTTCTTGCGTTGAGGACGAGCGGCTTACTGGTGAGCTCGAAGATGATGAACTACTTGAGCTAGAGCTACTGCTACTGCTTGAGCTAGATGCTGGTGAGCTACTTGAAGATTGGCGATTAGTGCTAGAACTAGATGATGTAGTAGTCTTATAAGGAGAATAAGGATCAGGTTGTCTGCTTGCGGTAGCCGCGCTGCCTGTTTTTTTATCTTCCTCGTACTCGGTTACTCTCGATTTTTTTTGCTTACAATAATTTAATCCGTTCTTAAGCAGTTCTACAGTTTTCGGATCATCTATTGGTAAAGTGGACAATTGCTTCGATAACTCGTCTGCTCTTCGGAAAACGTCTCTATATTTATCGTAATCCGCACCATTTCCTATTGTTTCCGGTAAGCCTTTAGCCTCTTTTAAAAGCCCTCTCAGAGTTGTTTTAAAACTTTCAACTGGATCGTTCTGTATGCTACTTTGCTGAGCACGCTGAGACTGGGAAGGGCTAACACTTGAGGGCGATGAGCTACTAGAGCTAGATGCGCTAGATGAGCTGCTGCTTGAGGGTGAACTAGGCGAGCTATCTTCCGTCCCTAGAATTATATCATTCAAGAATGTTGTGGTGCTTAGCTCCGATTTAAATGCCTCTATATCGCGTATCGTTGGGATATTTGTTCCAGAGGCTAATTTTTCCGCTCTCTTTTCG
>VFJT01000129.1 GCA_009885935.1 Gammaproteobacteria bacterium | reverse complement strand
CGCTAACTCCTTCAAAACGCAAGACTAAACTAGGCGTGGTGTTGGATGGCCGCACCAAACCCCAGGCATCGTCAAAATCTATGCGTATACCATCTAATAGCGACACTACACCCGTAGGTTCCTCTTTGAAACGGGCAATTAGAGCTTGCATGAAAAGTGCTTTACTCTCTTCTGCCATGGGCACAATCAATTCTGGCGTAGAATAACAACGCGGCAAAGCAGCAAACACTGCTTCTACATCCGGCACATGCGATAATAAATTGAGTAAACGCGCCGCGGTATATAAACCGTCATCAAAGCCATACCAATTTTCTTTAAAAAAGATATGGCCACTCATCTCACCTGCCAATAAAGCGTTTTCGGCTCGCATTAAAGCTTTAATTAAAGAATGGCCCGTTTTGCCCATCAGGGGCTTACCGCCAGCAGCGAGAATTACTTTTTTTAGTAAATGTGAACATTTAACATCATAAACAATGGTCGTTCCCGGATGGCGCGATAATACGTCTTGTGCCAATAGCATCAATAAACGATCCGCATAAATAACTTCTCCCTGATTAGTCACCACGCCCAAACGATCACCATCGCCATCGAAGCCCAAACCTACATCCGCTTTATGGGCTTTAACCGCAGCGATTAAATCGACTAAATTGCGCGGCTGTGTGGGATCAGGTTCATGATTCGGAAAAGAACCATCCAGTTCCGTATGCAATTCAATCACTTCACAACCCAAACGACGAAATAAAGTAGGCGCCACTACAGCCGGGATAGCATTAGCGCAATCGATCACTATCTTAAGGCGTTTGCCTAAGCGGAGCTGATTGACAATAGTATCAATATACGTGGGTAAAAAATTGATTGACGTTAATTGGCCTGGAGTTGTTGCAGCGCTAATGCTTTTTTGTGTAGCTGTGAATAACGCTTGAATTTGCGCCGCCGTTAAATTTGTGCCTTGCAATAACATTTTTAAGCCATTGTATTCTTTAGGGTTATGGCTTGCCGTCAGCATAATGCCATTATGACAAGCACTGGTGGCGGTGGCAAAATACAAAACAGGCGTAGGCACCTGGCCGCTATCGATCACATCCATGCCACTGGCCAATAAGCCGCGTTTCAAGGCGGGATAAAGACTATCCACACTCAAACGCGCATCACAAGCCGTGACTACACAAGTTTCGCCACGCGCACGTGCCATAGCTGCAAAAGCCGCAGCGATGCGATAGACAGCGTCTGCAGTGAGCTCGGTATCCGCTAAACCACGAATATCATAGCTGCG
>VFJT01000088.1 GCA_009885935.1 Gammaproteobacteria bacterium | reverse complement strand
CTTCCGACCCGCTTAAATTTGCTCTAGGCCTTTTCTTCATGGGCGCGGGATTCTTAGTATTAGCATTGGCCACACTCGTATCAGGCCCGGATGCTCCTGTTTCAGCAGAGTGGCTCATTTTCAGTTTCTTATTGCAAACTTTAGGTGAATTACTGCTGTCCCCTACGGGCTTATCCATGGTGACCAAACTCGCACCCAGTAACTGGACCAGCATGTTGATGGGCCTTTGGTTTATGTCCTTAGCAGCAGGCAACGCTTTGGCAGGTAAGATCGCTAATTTTACCGCGCTGCCCACCATTATTCCCGATAATTTTCCCCTAACACAATTTTATGGTCACACTTTTAATAAACTAGGCTGGTTTTCTATAGGCATTGCGATACTATTATTAATCTGTACGCCTTTGTTCAATCGTTTAATTTCCGGCAGTGAGAAACCCTTATCATGAGTGTGTTGTGTGTGATCCCGGCTAGATTACGTTCCACGCGTTTACCGAATAAAATGTTAGCATTGTTGCAAGGGCAACCCTTAATTCAAAAAACGTATTTAGCGGCTAAAGGAAGTACGGATATAGATCGCCTAGTGGTGGCCACAGACAGTGTGGAAATCAAAGCCGTTGTTGAAGAGGTGGGTGGTGAAGTCGTGATGACTCCTGTGGACTGTCAAACCGGATCGGATCGTGTTGCTCATGTGGCTAGAGAATACAGCGGTTTTAACACCGTGGTGAATCTACAAGGAGATGAGCCCTTCATCCGCAAAGAAATGCTCGCTACCTTAATTGCACCCTTTCACGATAAAAACCCGCCTAAAATGGCAACCTTGGCTTACGATTTAATCATAGACACAGAATACGACGATCCCTCGCTAGTCAAAGTGATTTGCGACCTGAATAACGACGCCATTTATTTTTCACGCTCGCCTATTCCCTATCATCGTGATCCCAATGCCGAATTAAAGGTATTGCATCACATGGGTATTTACGCCTATCAACGCGACTTCTTATTGCAATTCACACAATGGCCGCAAACGCCACTGGAAAAAGCCGAACTATTAGAGCAACTGCGCGCCATTGAGCATGGTTACAAAATACGCGTGTGCTATACCCCTTATCGCACCATCGAAATCAATACGCCTGAAGAACTGGAAAAGGCACAGAAGTTCGTAGGCTAGTAAATTTGGCAAAAGCCATTATCCAAATTTGGGTAATGGCCATTGACCAAATTTCATTATCTGCCCTTAATATAATGCAACCCTTTGAAAAATAAAGCATTATGACTGCAAGTCACTCGCCGCAGTAACAAAGGCAATACCTAAGGCTTTCATTTCTTTTATGGCTGCTTCTATGGCTATAGGATCTAAACCTCTGCAAGCGGCTAAATTCACCACTACATCAAAGCCCGCACGTCGTAATTGGTGCGCCGTGCTTTTAACACAATATTCCGTGGCTAAGCCGCCTACGACAACACAATGGATGCCATGAACTTTAAGAAACTCCACAACACCCGTGCTTAATTTCTCGGCCAAATCGTGATAACACGCGCCATACGGATGCATGTCTAGTTCTATACCCTTCCAGACTACATAATCATAATCAGCAATAGCAGGCAAACCGGATAAATGTTCAAAGCCTAAAGTTCCCGGTACTGCATGCACGGGCCAATAACAATCCATATGCGGCGCTGTGATGCCCGTTAAGGGTGGATGTGCGGCATCCGCTACCCATAGGGCTTGTGCACTGTGGCTATCCTTAGAAGCCAGCCGCAAACCGGCAAAACGGGCTTGTGCATTCAGCTCAGCGACAATATCCATGCCACCAGGAACCGGTAATTCTTGTGGACACAGCGGCGTGAACGTTTTTTGTGCATCCACATCAAAACTGGCCACGGTGCTTTTTTTGGGTAGTTGGTACATAGCATTCCTAATAAGAGACAATGTGCTTTGATCATATCAAAAATCCTAAAGAAAGATAGAGTTGGTTTAAAAATAGTCAACTTAGTTGTAAAAGCATGTAATTTAGTTTATCCTTGCTCTCCATCGTGTGGAGAGGTGTACGATTGGTTCAGGAGCCGCCTGACAAAGTGTGTGTACGTTAATCCGTACCGAGGGTTCGACAAAATACGAGCGTATAGCGCGCAGCGCGGCGAGTATTTTGGACGCACGCAGTGCGCCCGTAGGGTGAGG
>VFJT01000022.1 GCA_009885935.1 Gammaproteobacteria bacterium | reverse complement strand
CATAGTCTTCTGCTATATTGGGATACGCCTTATTATTCACAAGTTGATAATCTGTCGTTACATAAGGGCCGCCCACAATGACTACGTTATACTTTTTACCGTTCAGAGCGCCCTGCATCGTCCATGTGGTACACCCCTTGGTATGGCCCGGAGTAAGATGCGCAACCAATACCGTCTTTCCTAGCTTCACTGTATCCCCATCATGCAAAACGCGATCCACTTTTGTGGGAGTATACAACATAGAAGGATCGTTGCCATAGATAAAATCTGTTTTTCCGCCAGACTCAACCACAGGTACATCGGCATCCATAACCCTATAACTTGCACCGGTTTCCTTTTTAATGAGCGCACTGCCGCCGTCGTGGTCGTAATGTGCATGACTGATCAGCAGTATTTTTATGTCACTAAACTTAAATCCAAGCTTTTGTACACTGGCCTTAATCATCGGAACATCCGCGGCATCGTTGCTGTTAATCAAGATATTCCCTTGCGGTGTAACCACCAAGTAACTGGCGACATAGTCATTACCGACGTAATAAAGATTATCTGCAATACGAAAAGGCGGAAATGCTTTAATGGTATCGGAGTTGGCCTGAGCAAGAGTTGCATAGGTCAATATGAATATGCCTAAAATAAAACAGATAAAGGGCTTTAATTTCATGATGATTCTCTACTGTATTTTTTTATTGGTATATTTTATTATAATTGTACATCTAAACCCTTCTCATTATCTACCGTACTATTATACGCTATAAATTCCGGCAAAGCGGCAGCACAGGCAAAAACACTTAAGACCGTTAACACGCCACCGGAGATAATGGACACGGGAATACCCCATGCACTGGCCACAAAGCCCGCTTCAGCATCTCCTAGTTTAGGGCCGCTCATATAACTTAATATTTCTAAACTAGCGAGTCGGCCGCGCAACGTATTGGGCACGGTTTCATTCCACAAGGTTTGGCGAAATAAACCGCTGGCGGCATCAAAAGCACCCGCCAAAGCCAGAAAAAATAATGCCACCCACAATGAATGGCTCAAGCCAAATAAAATAATAGCCACACCCCATAGAGCTGCAGAAATAGAGATGGCTAGACCATGCCGTTTAATTTTATTGACTGAACCGCTGATGAGTGAAAATGCTAAACCGCCTACAGCCGGTGCAGCATACAGCCATCCTAATGAAGCCGCACCAAAAATATGTAATGCCATCGCCGGGAATAAGGCCATGGGCATGCCAAATAACATTGCAAAAAAATCTACTAGATAACTACCCATTAAGGTTTGTTTTGAAGCAGCGAATTGTAAGCCTTCTTTTAATGAATCCCAAAAAGCTACTTTGCGATCGGCGCCTGGATTAGCATGACTAGGCACAAAAAATAATGTGCACAATGTAAATAGAAAGCTAAGAGCGTCTAAGCTATACAATACAACCAACCCAGCATGCGCAAGCAATAAGCCCCCTATGGCAGGCCCTGCTATCATGCAGAAATTATTTTTAAAGGCTGTGATTGAACTATAGGCTGCAAAGTCTTCTTTTTGCAGTATTTGCTGTACGAAGGCGTCGCGCGACGGCCTATCTACTGCCGTCACGCCCACCATAAAAGCAGCCAATATAAAAACCAGCGGCACAGATGAGAAAAATTGTGCATTGAGCGCCAAACACAAAGAACCTAGAACCGACAACACTCCCGTTAATAATAACAACGGTTTTCTATGAAATTTATCGGCAATAGTGCCACCCCACAAAGCACACACTAATAATGCGCCGAATTGCACTAAGCCCAAACTGCCTACTAAAGCCATGGAATGGGTCGCTTGATAAACTTGATAAGGCACTGCCACGATGGTCATCATGGTTCCCATAAAAGATACCCATTGACCGAAAAATAAAATGCCAAAAGCGCGGTTGCGACGTAATAAAGAAAAATCAGGAAGGTATTTTATCATAATGGTTTATTTAATAGCTAGTTAGCATTTGATTATACAGCATGTCTAATTTAAATGCCATATGTTCGTATAAATTAATTCAATATAACTTTTGTCACATTATTCTTGAACAAAATCTCTCCTCAGCCAAGCCTGCTCAATATAGCTTTGCGGCGTAATCAATTCCCCTTCTAACTGCAATTCTTCTTTTGCCAAATTTAAAGCACGCATTTCTCGGGCTAAAGTTTCCCTATCGGATGGATCCCAACATACTTGATATAATTTTCTTTTCCCGGATTTATCTTCAATGAGAAAATCCACCTCATATCTTTCTTTTGTTAAATAATAATAGATCTGACATCCTTGTCGTTTTAGATCTAAAAAAACAATATTCTCAAATAAATGGCCATAGTTTTCATTCAAACTAAAGGAGTACGCCTGTGCTAACCCAGGGTCGATTACATACATTTTCTTATGATTGCTTTGCACACGACGTAAAGATTCGCTAAATAAAGGTACTGGAAAAAGAAGATAGGCATCTTCCAAATAGTCTAAATATTCATAGACAATATTACGACTGCCTAAAAGGCCCTGGCTTTTGGCATCATTAACAAATTTGCTAATTGAAAATAATGAAGCCATATTTTTAATGACTGTCTTTATCAAGGCGCGTAACAAAACAACATTCTTAACAGAATAACGCTCTATAATATCACGTAAGATTACCAATTCCACATAGTCTTGCAATACTTGACGGCGATACAGATCATCCATATGAGTTGTTTCAGGAAACCCACCTTGAAACAAATATAATTTTAATTGTTGCATCAATACGTCCTGTATTTTTTGGCTCAATAAATTATCTTCTAAGGTGATGGCATGCGCTCTCAAATATTCATTAAAGCTATAGGGCCAAATTTCAGTGGCAATAGAGCGGCCGCGCAATGCAGTGGCAATATCTTTACTGAGTAATTTTGCTGATGACCCCGTTAAATAAATATCAACATTTTTGCTATCATGAAAACGGCGGATGACTAAAGACCAATCCGCTACATTTTGTATTTCATCCAAAAAAAAGTAACACTGTTTATCATGATTTTCCGGGTAAATCTTATAAAATGATTCTAATAACTGTGCTAATTTTTCTTGAGTGCACGGTAATAAGCGATCGTCTTCAAAATTGATATACAATATTTGCGATAACGGTATTTTTTGTTGCAGTAAGTATTGTATTTGCTGCAACATAACATAAGTCTTCCCCACACGACGCATACCGATGGCCACTTTAATCTTTTTGAGCAGAACTGGAAAGCGGCTTTCTCTAGGAACACTTTCTGCCAAACGCGCTAAGCCAGAATGCCACTCTGCCAACAGAGTTTGTACTAAAGTTTGCATAAAATTATGCCTCACTAAGGATTATCTTAAAAGCTTAGCACAAATCTTTATACATGTAAAGGTGCAGATTCAATAAAATCTTGCTATT
>VFJT01000056.1 GCA_009885935.1 Gammaproteobacteria bacterium | reverse complement strand
TCTGCTGAAACAGGAGCATCCGGGCCTGATACGAGTGTGGCCAATGCTAATACTAAGAATCCCGCGCCCATGAAGAAAAGGCCTAGAGCAAATTTAAGCGGGTCGGAAGGGTTCATCTTATTTTTTTCTAACCAGAGCCAAAATTTTGCAAGTAGTGGTGATAGCATAATGATGTAAATTGGGTTAAATCCTTGGAACATGGCGGTGGGAATAGTGTAGCCTAGAACTTGTCGATCTACGGATCGATCTATAAACAAAGTAACGGAAAGATAGGTTTGAAAGTATAAGGCCCAGAAAATAGCAGAAAAAATCAGTAAGCTGCCTAATACCATCATTCTACGTTGCTCTGCTTTGCCTAGTTTGCTTGCGTTCCACACCAAGAATGCGATAAACAGTGCTAATAACGCTAGAATAGCATTAGAAATGTAATCGTAAAATTGCAGAAAAAAGGACAATGCAGCTGCAAATAATATACATAATGCTAATAAGAGAGGCGGCTTTTTAGCAAAGAATGAGTTTTTCCAAGCAGGCAATTCACCTTTTTCTTCTAGGTAATGTCTGCCTCTTAGAAAGGTAAAATAACCAATGATCATCCCTACCGTCGCCAGTAAAAAAGCGTATTGAAACCCCCATTTTTCAGCAATGATGCTACAAAATATAGTGGCACTAAAAGAGCCTATATTAATCCCCATATAGAATAGGGTGAAACCCGCATTACGGCGTATATCATTTTTTTCATATAATAGCCCTAGCAGACTAGAGATGGTTCCTTTTAAAAAGCCCGTGCCTAGAATAATTAAGGCCAATGCTAGGTGGAAAGGGAGTGTATCTTTAAACAAGAATAAGCCGGCATAGCCCAATATAAATAAAGTTAGCCCCAAGTTAATGGCGGGCCTAAATCCCAGATAGCGATCGGCAAAAAAGCCGCCGAAGATAGGACTGGCGTAGGTTAAAGCCGTAAAAGCCGCGAATAAGCCGTAGGCCGCTTGATCGGAGAAAAGCAATTTCTCGACTAAATAAAGCACTAATAGGGTTTGTATGGTGTAAAAACCTAGACGCTCCCACATCTCAACCAAAAACAGTATTTTTAGTCCCGGGGGCTGCTTAACATTAACCGTATTGGTATCTATTGTAGACATAGTTCCTATCCCT
Source organism: Gammaproteobacteria bacterium (assembly GCA_009885935.1). Lineage (GTDB taxonomy): Bacteria > Pseudomonadota > Gammaproteobacteria > UBA1113 > UBA1113 > VFKP01. The sequence goes on along the minus strand of VFJT01000056.1, from coordinate 4,270 downwards.
TAGAATAATGATGTGGAGCATTAGAGCATAAATGGGGGGCAGAGGCAATGCATTGCTGCTTAGGCCAGTTTCTGCAATTTTGCATAATAAAAACCATCGCCAGAATAGAGGCCGGGTAGAAATTGATAGCCATACTCTAATGCTAAGCCTTGTTCTGCAACAATAGGCAAACACTGTGCATCTGGATTATAGGCTAAGAACTGTTGAATCAGCTCTTCATTTTCTTGTGGGCAAATAGAGCAAGTGATGTAAATTAAAATGCCGCCCGTTTTTAAAGCAAGCCACAAGGTTTCTAGAATCTCATACTGTGTTGCTGCAAATTCGTCTATGTCCTCTTCTTGCCGTAATAACTTAATATCGGGATGCCTGCGTATTACGCCCGTAGCGGAGCAGGGCACATCGGCGATGATGCGATCGTACAATTCGCCTTCTGACCACGCTTTGGTGTCTAAAATATCGGCGGTGATGAGTTTGACGCGATTCTTGTAATGCAACCGCTGTAGATTATCTTTTATTTTCAACATGCGGTTAGGGTCACTTTCTACGGCGGTCACTTTAACCGACGGATCAGCGCTTTCCAATAGATGCAATAATTTACCGCCCGGCGCGCTGCACGCATCTAAAATATTGAGCTCAGGTTTTAAATCCAACAACGATATTAAAATTTGCGCGCCACAGTCTTGCACGGATACCAGGCCTTCGTTGAATCCGGGTAAAATATCCACTCCCATGGCTTTGTCTAAAATAACGGCGCTAGGAATAGAGGAGACATCGTGAAAGGCAATGTTGTTTTCAGTTAATAGGGCGCAATAGGCTTCTTTTTCAATGCGCGCTAGATTAATGCGTAAGGCCATAGGCGGCCTTTCATTATTGGCGGTGCAAATAGCTTGCCAATGCTGCGGGAAAGCTTTTTGCCACAGGTTGAGCATCCATTGTGGGTGCGAATATAAAGCGCTCTCAGGCATATTGTCTTCGGCAGTTAATGAGGCCTTTGCACGCAGAAAATTACGCAACACGGCATTCACCAAACCCTTAGCCCAAGTTTTGTGAACGGCATTTACCGTTTCAGCGACGCTCACCGCTTCTGGCATATGCAGTTCTTGCAGCTGATATAAGCCCAATAACAACAAAATTTCAATATCGCGATCGTCTTTTTTAAGCGGCTTTTGCAACAGTTGATCTAAAATATACAGCAAGCGGTCATAATGGCGCAGCGTGCCATAGCATAATTCTTGCAACAATCCTCTTTGCGCGGTATTTTTTTTGAGCGCGTGACCCAAGGCGTCGTCTAAGGAATAACCCTCGAGTATCACCTCGCAAAGAATGGCTGCAGCACGGGATTGTAAGTTATTAGTTTTCATGTAAAGGTACGTCCTACTGTGAACCAGTGGCTATAGCCGTTTAGGGCATCTAGGATAAACATGGGCTTTTTGCCCGCAATTTGAATTTCAGTGATGCACAAATGATAGGCTGCAGTTTGCACCCACAATCCCTGACGTGTTACCTGACAAATACGGCCAGCATTTTTAGGGTCATTGTCTAAGGTATTGTCACTATGAGCGCGCAAAATTTTAATGGGGGTATCATTCAGCAGCGTATAAGCGCCTGGAGTCATGGCAAAAGCGCGTACGTGGCGATCCAATTGCACCGCGCTTTGTAACCAATTCAAGCGTAAATCTTCCTTCCTCCATTTAGGCGCATAACAGGCGAGGGCATCGTCTTGCAGTGTTTTCTGTACGGTATGTAGCCGTATATCGTTTAAGGTTGCGTTTAATAGTTCAATGCTGAGAGGCGTTAAACGTTGATACAAGCTATCGCGCGTTTCGTCAGGAGCAAGTGTAATGGCCTGTTGTTTTAGCATGGGGCCTGCATCTAAGGCCGCAACCATTTCCATAATGGTGACGCCGCTCATAGTATCGCCTGCTAATAGGGGGCTTTCTATAGGAGAAGCGCCGCGCCAACGCGGTAACAACGAAGGATGTACGTTGATGGGGTAGGGTGTTAATGATAACACCGCTTGTGGCAATAATAAGCCATAAGCAACGACTAATAATACATCGGCGTTTAAGGCTTGTAATTCGGCTTGTACAGTGGCGTCGCGCAAAGTAGTGGGCGTAGACACAGGAATGTGATGCGCTAAGGCCGTTTCTTTTACCGGCGTTGCATGCGCGTGTTTGCCGCGCCCGGCTGGTTTATCGGCTTGCGTTAACACATGAATGATATTTTCACCTTGTTGCAGCAAGGCTTTCAAAATAGCATTGGAAAAATCATTAGAGCCTGCAAATAGAATTCGCAATTATTGCACCTTTGCTGTTTCGTTTATACCCGTATGACCAAAACCACCTTCACCACGTTGTGATTGGGCGAAATCAGTTACGATGTCAAAATCGACTTGTATCACGGGTAGAAAAACCAATTGCGCTATTCTATCGCCGGGCATAATGTTAAAAACGCTATTACCACGATTCCAACAGGAAATCATCAAGGGCCCTTGATAATCGGAATCGATGAGCCCTACTAAATTGCCTAAGACTATGCCGTGTTTATGGCCCAAGCCGGAACGTGGCAAAATGGTGGCGGCGATTTGTGGATCTGCTATGTGTATAGACAGTCCCGTAGGAATAAGTTCAGTTTGCCCGGGCGCTAAAGATATCGGTTCATCGATGATGGCGCGCAAATCAATCCCTGCCGATCCGGGTGTGCCGTAGCTGGGTAAGGGATACTGTGAGCCAATTCTTTCATCCAATATTTTTAATTGAATCTTTTGTTTGTTTGTCATAATAATTACTAATCCATCCTATTAAACGATACGCCAATTCTGTTTTAGATTGTTGCGGGAAATGAGTCGCGCCATTTGCGCTATAAAGGTCGACGCTGTTTACATCGCTGTCAAAGCCGCCTTCAGCTAAGCCGACTTGGTTGGCAATAATAGCGTCCAAGCCTTTGTCTACCCATTTACGCATAGCATGCAGTTTAACATCATGCGTCTCGGCTGCAAAGCCTATGGTAAGAGGTTTAGGTTTAAACTGTGCCACAGCGTGTATAATATCTGGATTAGCGGTCAAAGCTAAAGTATTAGAAAAGTCGTTTTTACTACTTTTCTGTGGCGCAACAGCAGTGGGTCTAAAATCAGCCACAGCGGCGGCGCCTATAAAGATATCGCAATGCGGGATTTGTTGCATCACCGCTTCATACATTTGTGCGGCCGTTTCTATGGAAATGAATTCTACGTTCTTAGGGGGCGCGAGCGCCGTAGGGCCGCTGATTAAAATCACTTTGGCGCCACTGTGTGCCGCAGCGGCGGCTAGAGCATACCCCATTTTGCCGGAGCTGCGATTGCTGATAAAACGCACGGGATCTAAAGGCTCGCGCGTAGGACCAGCAGTAATCACAATCGTCTTACTATGAATAGGGGTTACAGAATTTTTGTTTTCTATGTGCTTGACTATAGCGTCTGGTTCTAACATACGGCCTAAACCGTATTCACCACACGCTTGTGCGCCTTCATCGGGCCCCCAAACAGCATAACCAAATTGTTGTAAGCGAGCGACATTAGCTTGAGTGAGTGGATTGTGCCACATGCGATGGTTCATGGCCGGTACGATGGCAATGGGTGCAGTGGTGGCTAAACACACGGCAGTGAGTAAGTCGTTGGCCATGCCTTGCGCTAATCTGGCGATGACATCGGCACTGGCGGGAGCAATAATGATTTGATCGGCAAAGCGCGCGAGGCTAATGTGATCCATCGCTGCTTCGCTGGCCGCATCTAAGAGGTCACACCCTACAGGATGGCCGGAAATGGCTTGGAAGGTGAGTGGGGTTACAAAACTTTGCGCAGCCGATGTCATGATAACGCGTACAGTGTGGTTGTTTTCTCGTAATCGTCGTACTAAATCAACGCTTTTATAGGCAGCAATGCCGCCGCTTACTCCTAATAGGATAGATTGACCCATAGTGCTCTTACCCCTTAAACTACATCTTTTCGCCATTATATACCTATTGTACTTGAAAATGTGAAAGAAAACGTAGGAGAGATCCTCGTGCCTGGTTTTCGTAGGGGCGGGCCCCTGTGCCTGCCCGTGAGGGCAACCACAGGGGGTTGCCCCTACGACAGATCGCTTATAAGGATAATTTTAAATATGTTAAACGCCCCGGGCATTGATTTAAAACGCATTTCTTTGCTGTATGCCGGACAATTTATCTTCGAACAATTGTCTTTGCAATTGCCTGCGGCAAAATGCAGCTGTTTATTGGGCCCCAGTGGTGTGGG
>VFJT01000139.1 GCA_009885935.1 Gammaproteobacteria bacterium | reverse complement strand
TTACCTCTTTCCTTCTGTTTTTTAATAGTACAGAGCAGGATACGGCAATGCCTCCTAACCGGCAATCTTAATTGTCGTTGACCGGCAAAGATAATTGTCGCTCAATAAAGGCCAAAGGGATAGGCCAAGCAGCTTTATCTTCTTGGCCTTTAATACCGTAATATTACGTTATTTAAAACTGTACTAGGCTTTTTTGCCTATTTCCGGGCTTAGGGTCGATGATGTTGCGTAACAGGTGCCCTTTCTTCTTCCATCGCAGAGCATTTGAAGAGCAATAAGCCCAAAAGCCTTGATGGCATTGCATGAGTTACGGAACATCCAAATCCTTCCTGGCCATGTACTCCTCTTAGAACTAATCGCTCTACGCGGTCATTTTTGCCGCTATCTATTCTCTCAATCAAATTTTCAACAAAATTCACCTTCGCTTGATAGGCAGGATCCGAGCATACTGTTCTAAAAAACCAAGCTTTTTGTGATCGCGCGGCTTGTTTAGCTTGTTTAGCCTGCAAATATCGCGTTAAATCATCTTTAAACTCTTCATTTGTATATGTCATAGTTAACCTTTATGCTAATAATGAATTCACCTTCCCGTATAGGCATTAAAACACTTGTCAGCAGCTCCCGTCGCTCTCAATATAGCCCCTGATCTTAACGTATTCCTGTATTTTTTGCGATAGGACCTTTTAAACAGTTCATTTCTTGCTCTAATCGTCTAGTAACGCTAAATATGCTATCGTACGCACCATACTCCAATATAACCCTATGATTTTATTAGAAATAACAGTATTTGCACATATTGCATAGTGCGTAAATTAAATAAAAGTGGGGGTGATATTCTCTAGATTTGTGCGGTTTCCCTTCATTAATAGACTATAATTAATACAATTACTGAAAGTAATTATTTATTAGCTGATTAAAAAATATACTCCTTAATATTCCCTTAATAATTGTTCGGTATAATGGGACGGCGATCAAACACTGAGTTTTTGTATGTTTTTTGAACTCACAGAGTGCCAAGCCTAGGAAGGTGCTCGAAATGTGTTGAAATTGTATACCAGTATGACCGTCAAAATTAAAATATTAATATAGCGAGGAGTTAAAAAATGCCAACAAAAATCTGTACGATAAAGGGGCAAAATGGTAGTGTTTGTACGGCTGCCGCATTTGCTGCAGCACTTGATCTTCACACCGCAGTTAATTCTCGCACCGCAGAAGATATAGCGAACGCCTTAGAGCAGAACAGGCTAGCTGTTGAATATAAATTTTCTAATAAAGTGGACAAAAAGGAAGGAATGACACCAAGCGAGGCTATTAACCTTGTGTTAGACAACGATGCTGCGCTTGTAGGCCGTATCGGCAGAGGTGAAGTTTCTGATGTAGTGCGAGAAAAAGAAAGTACTGATCTCAACGATTTGGAAAATGAACTTAGAGAGTTTCATAGAAATTTTATGAATAATATAGATCCCGAACAGTTGAAACTAGTCTCGCGTATCGAACAAGACCGTAGGGGCCTGGAAGCACTCTCCTCTTATTTTGGCCCTAATAGTCAGGAGGTAGGTTTAATACAAGGCAGAGTAGAAAAGTGCAGCACGAAGGAGTATCTTATAACCGCTGAGTTGGGATTCTATACAGAAACCTATCTCCCATTCTTCCTGAAGAACCTGCCTTCTAGCAGTGAAACAGAGGGTTTCAGTATCTCAGATTTAGGGGCTCCTCTTCCCTCATTACTTGCAAGACTAAAAGCCGCGCACGGTGAAAATGAACAGTCTAAAACCCTACAAGAAGTGATAAACAACACGCTTTTAAATGCGGTTAATCCTTCGGCAGCATTACTCTTTGAACAAGGTGGTCACACTACGACGTTGATTCGAGTTCCTAACGATAACTGTTTTGTTTATTTTAATTCTGCATCTGGAGAAGTATGGAAATATACTGAGGCTGAGGTGAGAAATTTTGCTGCTAACGGTCCTTTATCGAATGGCTCAAATCTGCTAAGCATTACTGATATAAAATCTATAGAGATTACTTCCGAGAAGCTCCGTGAAAAATTGC
>VFJT01000156.1 GCA_009885935.1 Gammaproteobacteria bacterium | reverse complement strand
TTACCTCTTTCCTTCTGTTTTTTAATAGTACAGAGCAGGATACGGCAATGCCTCCTAACCGGCAATCTTAATTGTCGTTGACCGGCAAAGATAATTGTCGCTCAATAAATCACCTCTTTCACTGTCAGAATCAGGGGAATTGCTTCTTTCAATGTCAGAATTAAGTTCATGTTCACTATACATGCTATTTTATCCTCATTTTTAAGTTATTATTTTTTTTATAAAAAAACATACAACACAACTATCTTAAAGATAATTACGTTTTTACAATATCCATCAATGGAAAAAAGATTTTTTAGTTATTCGAACTTTCAACTGGAATAGAAAAAGAGACCTCTATATCCTTCGCTTTTGTGTGTATTTTTTGTTCAATTAAAATCAAGCCGGTAAATACTTATTCATTACCAACGACGAGACATTATAAAAGATAGAAAAGTAGAAAACAATGTTTTTGTACAAAAGGCTGGGTATTTTTACGAGAAACTATAAAAGTGGTTTTTGTGAATCTATAAGTGATTTAATGGCTGCTATAAGTCCAACAAATTAACGCCACTCCCTTTTACAATGACGGTCACATAAGCAGGTGCTTCCAAATAGGCTTCCCCCGATAAGATGTATAACCGCTTATAGCCCAGTTCATGCAACTTTTTTGCGACATCTAAACCGGTTAAATTGGAAGTGTCATAATTGTTATCCAGAAAAATTCTCATGTCTTTTGGATATTGTGCGACATTTTTTAAAAAATGCTCTGGATTGTGGTATGCGTCTGTATTTTCATCGCCGAAACCGCTCAACTGTAACATCTTAACAAAGGTTTTGTTATCATCTACAATAACCGCATATACTTTTTCCGTTTCAGTGTCATCTGCGTCATTCATTTTGATCATAATCTCAGAGGCCAAAAATTTCGGCAAACTTTGGGTGCCCGTTTTTGCCGCTTCTTTTTGAACCTCTGGATCAGCATAATGGCTGGTTACTAAAATGGTGCGCTTTATTTCACTTTTGGCAATAACCTCTACACCATTTAATTCTTGTTTTAGCAATTCATAGTCCGAAAGTAGAAAAACACGCTCTTTGTCAGCTGGCGTTAAGGTTGCTATAAATGCCAATACTTCACTGCCCAACTGGAAATGCTTTACTTGCAACTCGGGATTTTCAGAGCACAGTGTTTCAAAACGAATATCCCAAGCACTGTGTATGGAGTTATCGTCATCTAAAATAACAACCATATCATTGGGACCTAACACTATTTCTTCTGCAATCCACTGCGGCGCTGTACTCCTAGGAAAAGTGAGGGTAATCGTAGTCCCTAGACCTAGCTCAGAATTAATTTCTAACTCGCCTTGATTGTGGTCTAAGGTTTCCCATACTTGGGTGAGTCCTAGGCCATGGCCTGATTTTTTACCTTGCGTAACAGGAATTTTACACAAGATTTTTTCAATTACATCTAGAGACATGCCCTTTCCCGAGTCTTCAATGCTTATTTTCACCCATTCATTATCGGCTTCCAAATGCACCTGAATCGTTCCAGATTTATTTTCGAAAGCATCCACCGCATTGTTCATTAAATTAGACAACAACCGCTTAAAGCTGCTCGCTTGTATTTTAATAAACGCAAACTGGGTATTAGGCTCAAAACTACAATCAAATTTGATAGATAACTTTTCATATTGGTGTTTTTTGATGGTTAAGGATTCTATCAAAACGGTAGATACTAACACGGGGTGTCGCGCTTCGTGTTCTATAATTTCATTGGAGTCTTTCTGTCTATATTCATGCAACAAATGATTGGCAATATCCCCTATCCCTATAGCGGCTTCTCTTAAAGTTATGCGCTGGGCTTCTGGAATATGGGTACAGGACTTCACAACCGTTAACAAACTGGCCAAAGGCGAACGTATATCATGTGCGACTTGATTGGCTATTTGCATGAATCTTGCCTCTTGTTCTAACAGAGCCTTTTGCTTTTCATTCACTAGCCTTAAGTGTTCAGTTTCCTTTTGAGCTTTATGGGCAGCTTCGGCCATTTCTTTTTCTTTAGCTTTTCTTAATTCCTCTTTCATATCTTTTCGTTCTGTAATATCAACAGATATACCAAGAACACCAACGATATTGCCAATGCTATCTTTAAGCGGTGTTTTCTGGCTTAACATAGTTCTCTTTATACCATCTATAGTAGTTTCTTCTTCTACAGTGTGCATACGGCGTGTGCTCATCACCAATAAGTCATTCTCTCTAAAAATTTGAGCGACATTTTCTCCCCACGATAAATCAAAATCTGTCTTCCCAATCACTTCTTTGCCAGAATAAAATCCAAGGCTTTTTGCTTGCCTATCATTACAGCCCAGATAAACACCCTCTTTGTTTTTCCAGTACACATGTCCCGGTATATCAGCGACTATATTACTTAATGTTGCTTCTATAAATTCATTTTTTTCTTTTAAAATATTTCTTTCACGAGCAATATTTTGATTATCTTTATTCAATTCTTCTTCTATAGATTTTCGCTCTGTAATATCAACAGATATGCCAGCAACACCGATCACTTCAATATGGTCACGATCATAGAGCGGTACTTTTTTTGACAAGAAAATTCTTTCTTCACCATTCGAAAGTCTAGAGACTTCTTCAACTACAACTGTTTCTTTAAAGTTCATCACTTCTTGGTCTACAGCTTGGATTGAATCAGCCCGATCTCTCCACGGCATTTCATAATCTGTCTTCCCGATAATTTCAGATACACTTAACCCGGCAGATTTTGCCTGTTCATCATTACAGCCAAGAATAACACCATCTCTGTCTTTCCAATATATATGCTCCGGCATGGCAGACAAAATATCAGTTATATATTGTGTGTCTTTTCTGTTTTTACCGCTCATATTAGGACGCTCCTTCATTAAACTAATATTATATTCAACCGTTCCCGGATCCAATACTGACATGCCTAAGGGAAAAAAGTATTGATTTATCTTTTGCACAACCAATTAAATCAATTTTAGATTTAAGAATATAAACTGACTACGTTGTCCCTAATACCTACTGAACAATCTCTTGCTGTTCATTTCCCTTGCAGCCTATTATAGGCTTATATTTTTTAAATCGCAAGGATACTGATTTTAGCGAGTTTTGATACTGGTTTTTTATAAAAAATTCATATGTGGCCAACATGGCTTTATTTCTGCCAGTTGGATACAATTCAAAATCATATCCTCCTTTCACCCAGAGGAACATTACCGCACACTCTTCTAGAAGATAGTTAAGACATAAGTCACGCGCCTTGTCGGAATTAAAAGAAACGGTTGTATCGTGTGCAGCATATCTATCCAAAAAATCTTTGATAGTGCTATCAATTGCATCTCTGTAAATTAAATTTTCATTATACAAAGAGGTTACTTTTTTGTAATTTTCAGCATATTCGGGTAGAAGGAGCCAATCGTCCCATCTTGTTACAGTATACGGTATAGATAGCTTATCCAATATTACCTTTTTTGTCTCTGCAACCAGTCCGTTCCAGCTTCAATAGCTTGTTGATGCAAGGTTTCTAAATCTTTTTCGGATCTTATCTTCAAAGTGTATTTCTGTACGCTATCATCCAACAATATAGTACAGCGCGCAAAAGTTCTTTCAACTAAGCGCATGGTAGCTATAAATTTTTCTCCTTCATGTATTTTCTGTCCGATACTGATCGGCATGAGGCAATGCGATTTATAAAAAATTTTCCTATCTTCAAGAGAACAATCTTTAAAAGAAGCTTTGACAATAGTTTTAACTTTACTATTCATGATTACCCTGATTTTATAAGAAATGTAGCAGCATGATGTAGTCCATGCATGGCGCCAGACCTCACATCACGCCCGCTGTTGTTGCCGTAAATAGGAATTCACCGCCCAATAACCGCCTAAGGCGCCTAAAACGCTGCCTATACACAATAAGGTCAAGAGCGCCAGTATGCCTAAATATGGCGTATGAAAGGCTACGCCATAAGAATCGGCCAGATTACGCACACTGGGGGTTAATACCAATAAGATTAAATTATCCATCATCCACGCCAACAAGCCGCCCCAGAAACCATACTGCAACCCCATGTAAATAAACGGCCTGCGGATATAAGGATCCGTTGCCCCCACCAATTGATAAATCTGAATTTGTTTATGATAGCGTTGAATCAAATAACGAATCGCATTGATCACCACCAACAATACGCCTAGCCCTAATAATAACGCCAGCGCATATACCGTGCGTTGACCAATAATTAATATGCTATGCAGCCGTTTCAACCATTTAAAATCCAGCGTGGCATTGTCTACCCCGGGTAAATTTCTTAAAAAAACCGTGAGGTTTTCTAATTCACTGTCGTTTTCACCCACCAATTTAGGCTCTACCGTAATCACCGCGGGCAATGGATTGTCACTTAAACTATCGCTTAAACCTTGCATGCCGATGCGCGTCGAAAATTCTTTTAGCCCCTCTTCAGGCGAAATATACTGTATCGAGGCTATAGCGCGATTGCTTTTTAAAACATCCATTAAATTTTCAACTTCATTGGTACTGACATCCATACGCAAAAATAAAGAAATTTGCGCGTTATGGCTTAATCCTCCCGTTAGTCCCTTCATATTGTGCACTGCGGTCCACAATCCTGCCGGCAGCGCAATAGAAACGCCTATCATTAAAAAAGTCAGCAAAGTGCCTAATTGCGTTTGTCGCAATTCATGCGCGCTTTGTCGTAGCGCTTCGTAATGATTCAACAAATATTGCCGCACTTTAAACATTGTCGCTTCTAGAAAAGAATGTGAAGTCCATTTTTGGGCACTGATAATGTGTTTTTCTTCTGTCATACTACTAGCTCCTCGTCTGCCATCATCCTAACACCCGTACTTACCATGCGACCTTGATGCAAAGTTAATATACGATGGCGCAAATGGCCAATTAAACCCAAATCGTGCGTGGCTATCAACACGGTGACACCCATTTGATTAAATTGCTCGAATAGATGCATAATTTCTGTCGATAAGGCCGGATCTAAATTTCCCGTAGGCTCATCCGCTAATAATAATTTAGGCTTGTGCACAATGGCTCTAGCAATACTGACACGCTCTTGTTCGCCCTGTGATAAGGTTTCTATAGGCATTTTTTCTTTGCTTAATAAGCCTACTTTGTCTAAGGCTGCGCGCACACGACTGGCAATGTCCTGATGCCTACAACCGGAAAAGACTAAAGGCAACGCCACATTTTGATGTACCGTAGAGTTGGGCAAGAGATAGGGGTCCTGCAGAATAACGCCTATAGTACGTCTGAAATAAGCCACATCACGCCCTTTTATTTTATCCAAGGGCATGTGATTCACTATTACTTGCCCGGAAGTACAGCGTTCCATCAATAGAATGATTTTCAATAAGGTGCTTTTACCGGCGCCGGAATGCCCGGTTAAAAACGCCATTTCGCCATCGCCCAATTCAAAATTAACTTGCCTTAAAGCAGGAAAACCATTACCGTAGGTTTTAGTCACATAATTAAAACTTATCATCTGTAATTCCTCGCTCCTTATTCAAGAAAGCCCGTATTGGGCGCATTAGAGTATATTAAATCCTTCCGCTCCCTGACGGTCGCGGCTCGGTGCCTTTTATTGACTCTCCGAAAATAAAGCGGCCACAAAATCCTCGCCATTAAAAGGTTTTAGATCGTCTATGCCCTCACCCACGCCTATAAAGCGAATGGGTAATTGCAGCTCTTTTGCAATCGCAAAAATAATGCCCCCTTTAGCAGTACCATCTAATTTTGTAATAACCAAGCCAGTCACCCCCACCGCTTCTTTAAATTGTATCGCCTGAGTTAACGCATTTTGACCTATGCTGGCATCCAGCACCAACAACACTTCATGCGGTGCGTTAGGGGACAATTTCGTCATCACGCGTTTTACTTTTTTTAACTCATCCATCAAATTGCGCTGCGTGTGCAACCGCCCTGCAGTATCGGCAAGCAACACATCCATTTGCCGTGCACGTGCGGCCTGCATGGCATCGTAAATCACCGACGGCGAATCGCCTTTAACATTGGCAATCACGGCGATATCATTGCGCTCACCCCACACTTGCAATTGCTCCACCGCCGCGGCTCTAAAAGTGTCGCCCGCGGCCAACATGACTTTTTTATTGTCGGCTTGCAGAACTTTTGCCAGTTTACCTATAGTCGTTGTTTTGCCTGCGCCATTGATTCCTACCATTAAAATGACATAAGGTTCATCCATGGCCCCGATGTGCAAGGGTTGTGTTACCGGACGCAACAGCGTTTGCAAATGTGCTTGTAATGCCGCCCACAAGGCTGCACCATCGTTTAATTGCTTGCGTTTTAATTGGCTGCTTAAATCAGCAATAATCCCTTTAGTGACGCTAACACCTATGTCTGCTGATAATAATACTTCTTCTATTTCTTCTAATAGCGCTTCGTCTATGACTTTTTTGCCTAAAATCACCGCCTCTATTTTACTGACCAAACCTAGTCGCGTACGGGTTAAGCCCTGCGTTAACTTTTTAAAAAAGCCTATAGGTTTTTCAGCGGGTGCTTCTGCATCTTCTTTTTTATTGCGCTTTAAGAACTTTAACATACCACCTCTATATTTAGGGCGGGCACGGGGGCCCGCCCCTACGAAAATCAGGCACGGGGGCCCGCTCCTACGAAAATCAGGCACGGGCCCCCACCCCTACTTTGATTTACAACTCGCCAAAGTATATCATAGGCAAACTCTACAACGAAAAGCGAGTCACACATGTTTGATTTATCCTTTAAGCCCCTGCGTATGGGCGTGTACTGTACTCTATTGCTCCTAAGCAGTTCAATTTTTGCGCAAACCACCTTTCAACAGAAAACGCTTGCAAATGGTTTGACCATTTACGTCAAAGAAGATCACCGCGCACCGGTGTTAATCACAGAGGTCTGGTATAAGGTAGGCAGCAGTTATGAACCCACGGGAGATACCGGCATCTCGCACTTATTGGAACACATGATGTTCAAGGGGACCCCTAACTACGGTTTAGGCGAATTTTCGCGGCTGATTGCCGAAAATGGCGGCCAAGAAAATGCCTTCACCTACGACGACTTTACCGGTTATTATCAAGAACTAGCTGCCGATAAACTGCCTTTATCCTTTCAGTTAGAAGCCGATCGCATGCGCCATTTAAATCTAAAGGCTGCCGATTTCAATGAAGAGGTTAAAGTCGTACGCGAAGAACGCCGCTGGCGTACCGATAACGATCCACAGGGCAAAATGACTGAACAATTTTTAAGTCAAGCTTACGTGGCATTGCCTTACCATAATCCTACGGTGGGTTGGCCCGCTGATTTACAAAATATTACGGTAGGCGATCTACGCGCTTGGTATCAACGTTGGTATGCTCCCAACAATGCGTTTATTGTGGTTGTAGGCGATGTTAAAGCCAATGACGTGTTTAACCTAGCGCAAAAATATTTTGGTCCCTTAAAGCCCATGACTGTACCCCTTGCTAAACCGCAACAAGAATTGGCTAACCCCGGTGCGCGCCGCATCAATCTAAGTATACCCGCACAAGTGCCTTCATTAATGATAGGGTATAATGTACCTACGGTTATCTCCGCTAAAAACAGCATCGACCCTTATGCCTTAGATGTATTAAGCAACATTCTTGCCGGTGGCGACAGCGCGCGCTTACCCCAAAATTTAGTGCGCCATCAAGAATTAGCCAGCGGTATCGGTATTAATTATGAACTATATAAGCGTTTCTCAAGCTTATTCGTCATAGAAGCTGTGCCCCAGAAAGGAGTGAGTACAGAGGCATTGGAAAAAGCGATCCGAGCACAAATTAAATTATTGCAACAAAAGCCAGTGAGCGCAGCAGAGTTAGCAAAAGTCAAGCGCAATGTCATTGCCGATAATATTTACCAGCAAGATTCTATTGAAGACTTGGCGCAAACGGTAGGAATTCTCACCGCTGTAGGCAGCGATTGGCGTGAAATCGATAACTACGTAGAGAAGGTGCAAAAGGTAACGCCGCTGGATGTACAGCGCGTCGCGCAACAATATTTAGTACCTACACAAGAAACGGTAGGCATATTAACGCCCTTACCGTGGAATGCCGCGGCTGCCGCACAATCGTCGAATGGAGGATCTTATGTCCGTTAAACTAATCCGTTTCCTTTTCCTGGTTTTATTTTCCTGTAGCATCCTTGCGGCGGAGAATAAAGCGTTAGTCCCTATACACGAATGGCAAACCGATAATGGCGTGCGTGTAGTGTGGGTACCATTAATAGAACAACCTATAGTAGACATACAGTTATTGTTTCATGCGGGATCAGCCAAAGACGGCGCTGCTTTTGGTTTAGCCAACTTAACCGCTAATTTATTAGCAGAAGGCTCAACAAAACTATCTGCCGACAAAATCGCTGACAACTTTGACAACGTCAGTGCCGTATACAATGCTGGCGCTAGTCAGGATGCGACTATTTTAAGTTTACGCAGTTTATCTAAGGACGATTATTTAAACCCGGCCCTAAGCACCTTTGCAGCTATTATTAATGAACCTACGCTTCCACAGCAGTCTGTTGCGCGCCTTAAAAATGAAGCAATGCAAGCGATCGCCAGCGATGAGCAATCCCCAGATGGTATGGCAATACGCGTTTTTTATAAGAACCTCTACGGAACCCATCCTTATGCACACAGACCTTTAGGCGATAAAAATACCGTGCAAGCAATACAACGGCAAGATGTGGAACGCTTCTATAAACAATACTATAACGCCAGCAATGCGGTATTGGTGATCGTTGGCGATGTAGATGAAGCTAAAGTGCATAGCATCGCGCAACAATTGGTAGGCCCCTTACCTAAGGGACAAAAAGCCGCGGCAATCCCTACGCCTACGCCTTTAGCAGCAGCAAAAAATATCACCGTCCCTTTCCCTACTACACAAGCCAGCATACGCATGGGTACTTTAGGCATAACTTATAATGACCCCGATTTTTATGCCTTAGCGGTAGGCAATTATATTTTCGGCGGCGGCATGCTGACTTCACGCTTATTTCAAAACGTGCGTGAAAAACAAGGCTTAACCTATTCGATCAAAAGTGCTTTTGTCCCCTTGCAAGTGCAAGGTCCTTTTGCCATAGGTTTACAAACACAAAACTCAACGCGCACACAAGCTCTGCAAACGGTCAACACTACCTTAGCCGATTTTATAGCCAAGGGCCCTAGTCAGAGTGAATTGATCGCAGCGCAGAAAAATATCATCGGCAGCTTTCCTTTGACATTAAGTGGCAATGACAGTATCAGCAGTGCCGTAGCATTGATCGCTTTTTATAATTTACCTGTAGATTATTTAGATCAATATCGCAGTCATATTGCTGCCATTACCGTAGCAGATATCAATAAAGCCATAGCCACCCGCTTAAAAGGAAAACCCTTAGTCACCGTTGTAGTCACAGAAAAAGATAAAGCTACTAATGGATAATTATGTGCGTATTATTGCCGGTCTTTGGCGCGGCAAGCACATTACGGTAAGCGACAATGCTTTAGTACGACCTACCGGCGATAGGATTCGCGAAACGCTGTTCAATTGGCTAGGTAGAGATGTTCATCAAGCACATTGCCTAGATTTGTTTTGTGGCAGCGGTATATTGGGCCTAGAGGCATTGTCGCGCGGTGCAGCGGCAGTCACCTTTGTAGACAACGATGCTAAAGTGATCGCGCAATTGAAAAAAACACTACAACAATTGCCTGCTGCGCAAAGACCGCGCTTGTTGGTGAACCATCCCGTAGGGGCAGCCCCCCGTGGCTGCCCCTACGCCAGTGCCTATGTATTACAACAAGATGCGCTATTGCCGATCAAGAGTGACGCTTATGATATTATTTTCCTAGATCCGCCTTTTAGTGGCGATCTATTAACGCACTGTATGCCCTTGCTGAAACAATATGGCTATGAAAAAGCCGGTACTCTGATTTATATTGAAATGCCGCTAACGCACACAGTAACGCTTCCTCAGCATTGGCAACTGGCAAAACAAGGTCAAGCAGGTCATGTACGCTATCAATTAATGGAGGTTACAGGATGAAACAAAATGAATTAAAGCAACAAGCAGCCCTAGCAGCATTAGAGTATATTCCCGATAATGGCATCTTGGGCATAGGCTCAGGCTCTACCGTCAATCTGTTTATTGCGGCATTAGCGGCTAAAGCGCATTTGTTAGAAACTACTGTAGCGAGTTCCGTAGCTTCTTTTAATTTACTCAAACAATACAAAATACCGGTAGTAGAGTTTAATCAAGTGGGTAACATCGATGTGTATATCGATGGCGCCGATGAAATCAATCCACATTTTCAGATGATCAAAGGCGGCGGCGGCTGTTTGTTACGCGAGAAGATCTTAGCCACTGCGGCGAAGATTTTTGTGTGCATAGCGGATGAATCTAAACTCGTTGCGGCGCTAGGCGCTTTTCCTGTAGCGATAGAAGTGTTACCGATGGCACAAAGCTATGTGGCGCGCGAATTGGTTAAATTAGGTGGCTTACCCGTCTTGCGTGAAGGCTTTCTCAGTGACAACCAGAATATTATCTTAGATGTACATCATTTGCCATTGCACGAACCCATTGCCTTAGAGGAAAAATTAGCCGCTATCCCCGGCATTCTAGGCTCTGGCCTTTTTGCCAAAAGACCTGCAGATAGTTTATTATTAGCAACTAGCCAAGGTTTACAAATTAAGGAGCGTAGATGAGCACTTATACCGTCATAGAATTAAACAAAGAATACATGGGCTTTGATGCAGCGCATTTTACCATTTATTCCGCTACCCATCGCGAGCGGCTGCACGGCCATAATTTTAGGGTTTACGCCAGCCTTACCGCCAAGGTCAATGATAATGGCATGACCTTTGACTATGGCTTATATAAACAAAAAATCCGCAGCCTTTGTGATGAGTTGCGCCAATATACCTTAATTGCAGCCCATTCGCCCTATTTGCGTTTAGTAGAAGACGGTGATTATTTATACGCTCATTTTGATCAAGAAAAAATTCCCTTCTTAAAAAAAGATGTTAAATGCTTGCCATTGCGCAACATTACTGTAGAAGAACTGTCGCGCTGGTTTATTGAAAAATTAACGGCAGAGACTAAAGACTTAGAACTATACAGCATTCAGCGCATAGTCATTAAAGTTTGCTCTGCCCCCGGGCAATGTGGTTCTTGTGAATGGCGACTGTGATATACTCTTCGCAGTTGATTCTTAGGCTTTGTTGCCTTCGCCCATCTCGCACCAGTCACGTAGAATACTACACTCCTGGTGCTCGCGAGCTCGGTGCCTCGCCTAAAAATAAACTGCTATGAGTATGTCATTCTACCCACTCTGCAAAAACCGCCACCCGTAGCCGCATATCTTCAAATGCGGCACAGAGCCCATATAAAGGGTAAGTGATAATTCTCTCATATTGATGATAAGTATCGCTAGACAACCGTAAGCCATAAGGCGTTTGCGGGTATTTTTCTAGGAATTGATGCATGCTTTTTAATCGGCCTGCTTTGCCACTTTTTACTTTTAAGTGCTTCAAAATTAATTTCTACAAAATGTTTAAAGCTACGTCCCAGCTCACGCACAATGTATGTTTTACCCACCTGCCTTGCTCCCCGTAATATCAGGGGCTTTCTAAATGGTTCTAAATCAGGGTAACTTAGTCCAATTTTTGGTTCTAGATCAAGGTAATTGCGATTAAACCCACATTGACAGCAGTCGTTGACACATGCTACCCTTTTGCACAATACGTTACAGAGGATTGTGCTATGCAGCTTAAGCGTACCTTAAGTGGATTGACGCTGGTCGAAATACTGCTATCACTGGTTATCGCCAGCATGATCCTGATTTTTCTTATACCAAAACAATTACAATCCACACACGAACAACTGGTAGATAAAACGGTAGCAGAAATGAACCAAATTGTTTTGGCAGCCAGAAACTATTATCAAGAAAGCCGCGCAGCATCCCTTATCAACGCGCCAAATTCAAGTTACTGGCCACAAACTTTAACTGACCTCAGTACTAAATCTTATCTACCCGCAGCAGCTTTGTGTTCTGCTTGGCCATCCACAACCACCAGCGCTGCTTGCAAGAATCTTGTGCCTTATGCGATATTTCCCAATAATGGCTCTGGACAGTATGATACCAGTGCTCCTGGAATTCCGGTCAATGGTCAGAACAGCGGCGGCAATTTTTGGGGGGTGAGCCTTACCCTGCCCAATGCCAAAATTGCCGAAGAAGTACGACAAAAACTTCCTTTTTCTACCCTTTGTAACGTGACTCAATTAAAAACCGGCGCGGCCTGCACCAGCGCCAACAACAGCACTACCGTTACCGCCATAGTGCCTAGACCTTCACTGTGGCCGCAACAAGTCACTAATTTAACCTACTTTAATGATGGTTTGATTCAAAGCATCGGCTCATTGGCTATGTGCAGTGGCAGCTGTAACCTAGACGCTAACAAGGTATCTGTAACATCCACTATCGACATGCCAACCACCTGCAATAACAACACTACCCCGGTGTTATTTGTCTATCCTTCCGCTATAACAGCGAGAGCCACAGACGGTGTGGATACCATTAGGAATGATAATCTGGATACCAGCTACGGCAGCTATTACCCAGGTATTTCTCTTAAAACGACTAGAGATAATACAAAGCAGCAGTGGATTGTGCAAGCACAGAATGCTCCCAATACAAAGCAGTACTCTACCGGCGCAAAAAGATTTTATACGATAAACCTTACTTATTTTACTGTCTGTGCTCCCAATGCTGATCCTAATAAATGGGATGCGTCCAATTTTGTTGGTGCATCTAGCAATGGAGTAAACTGGTAATGATACGGAACCGTGGTTATACATTGCTAGAAGTACTATTAAGTTTAACGATAATCTCTGTTTTGGGTTTGGTTTTTATCACCACTACACAAAAGATACACGAACGAAATCAAGTCAGAACAGTAGTTTCACAAATGAATGCCATTACCAATGCGGCCATTAATTACTATAAAATGTATACAGAATGGCCCACTACCGTAACAGTACTCAGCTCGCCACTCAACAAAGATCTGTCTTGCTCTGTTTGGAAAAATGCATCGGGCTGTACTCGCTATCAAATTACCTCTCAAGCAAATTCTCATTATTTTGCGCTTGCTGTTACGCCACCCAATACAGCCATTGCAACCCATTTAGTTGTACAGCTGCCCAGCGCTTACCAAAGCGGTACTACCGTCACAACCTATGTTACCACTTTCTCTGGATTCAAAGTGCAAAAACAAATACCTCCCCCTGGAATATTACTGGCGGCAAATAGCTACCAATTAAATGGCGTCTGTAATCCTGCTACTAATCCATTTCAGAATTGCATTAGTTCCAGTGCCGCACAACCCAAACCTTATGGTTTAATTGATATCAACGCACAACCTAAAAACATCTCTGTCGCACAAAATGTTTTTACAAACCAGCGTGGACTAGGCAGTGTAGGCGCCTCTATTGGCAGCACGACACCAACCTGTCCTGCCGGCACCGCAAGAACAATGATGGTGTTATCCGCAGGCGTTAGGATGCCATCCGCAGAAGGAAACGCTGCAAACGATTTTAGATATGTAAGCACTGCTTTTAATTCCTACTACGTCAATTTTTCGTCTTATGCAAGTTCCGACAAAATGTCAAATGTTTCTGCAGGTGTAGGTGATATAGTGTGCTTACCCAAAAACGCAATAAAAAATTGGGGTTCTGGTTGATGAAAAAATACTGTACCGTAAAATTAGCCCGCCTTTTAAAGCTAAAGAATAAACATAGCGGCTACGTCTTATTGTTCTTGATGTTAATCATTGGCAGCCTGGGTCTATATTTAAGTTATCAAATGTCTTTAACAAAAATGAATACCCAATCTTGGCAGTTGACAAAAACAGCGACTGAATTTTCTTATTGGTTTGATGTAGAGCAGAACTACGAACAAGATTATTCTATAATAGAATGGTCTGATCTGAATAATATTCAATTGAGTACCTTAATCCAAAATCACTATTTGCCCTATGGAACAGCGCGTACGCCTACCTTTGCAAGTCTAGGCACTCCAGCAGTAACGGCTGTTTCAGCATTTCAATGTTCTCCGCTCCCTGGCATCACTACAGCGGATGGGAACCTTTCCGATAGTGGTGCCATCGATCAGACTTGCCCAGCCACAACCGGTAGCCCTCTTGTACAGTGTACACTCAATCAACCCGCGTATTATTCCTGTGTTACTAACTCTGCCATCAGTCAGGCTCAGTACTATATCAATGCAAATCACATCGCATTAAGTGGGGGTCCTAACAAGGGTAGCAGCACTGGTAATTCTAGTGGCGCCCCTATTGCACTGGGTTTGATTGTGCGTACACCTGGTTTTTCTAATGCCTATATTGCTTTAGGGGCTAGCGGATCTAGAGGATTACTGCCTAATGGCAGCTACGCGCAATCTTTGATTACTACACTGCCCTCTTCTTCATTTAATCTATACAGTACCGATGACCCAGAGGTAAAAGGCATTGGTATAGGCAGTTACTTGGGCCTAACTAATGGAACCAATCCCAATACGCCCGTTGCAAATGATCGCTATTCTAAAATCATAGATATGGGTTTGGTGCAAGCGGTTGATCTTAGTAATCCATCCGCTACAAAATGTTATGGTTGGAATAACAATGGCAATAAACTCGGCGTCGAGACCAGTTATACGGGAAGTGGTGATCCAACTGGTACGAGCACGACGAAGAGTTTCCCTCCCACCTGCATCCGCATCAATACGCTTAAATATGGCCCCGGGGGTACTGAGAAATGCGCTCGCCTCGATCTATTTTATACGGTGTATCGCAATTACCTACAAAAGGATGCGACAACCTCTTCATGGAATGGTTACCTGTATGGTGGCTACGATACAGCATCAACCCGCCTTTTCTCTAGCACCGATAGTATGGTCACTAACTCGTCGAGCGTTAGTAACTACCTAGATGTTTATTTAGGACAAACTATCCAGGGAAAAAATACCTCCCCGGGTTTTACTAACTACTCTTATTATCCTTATAGTTCTAATAAAATACCTCCAACAAGTACTTCACTTCCTGAAGAATATAATTGGCTAGCTTATTTTATACGTTGTACACGGAATAACACATGATAATGATGCACAGATACAATCGTTCTAAAGGCGTAACCCTGTTGGAGACTATGCTCGCAGTGTCGCTCATTATTTTGGGGGTAGCCCTAGGGATAGGACAATATCAAAAAGTAGTGCTACAGCGCAAGGCGGCACAAATTCAAAATAGCGTGGTGCTACTAGGAAATGCATTGGAACAATATTATAACGTTAATTGTTATTATTTTTTAACCCAATATTCCATTTATCCTATAGACCCATACACCAATCCAGCTATAGTCCCGGAACCAAGCTCGAGCAGTGATCCGCAGGCCCCCACATTAGCTACCTATATTACAACACCACAATTAATTGGCAATGCTTATGCCACCACTCCCGATGGCCCAGGAGCCTATACCTATACAATAAATGTTAAAGGAGACATTCCTGCTTTAAGTATCAGCACACAATTCTCAGCGGCAACTAGTCCAACCATTTTGTCTACGTTACAAGGCATATTAAAACCGAATGTCGTCACGAATAAACAATTTACTTGGTATACCGCATTGCGCCATACACTTGAGTCTCAAGCTACAGGACTAAACACCAATCTCACTTATCTACAGTCGATGACGCCTGGCCAAACGAGCAACCTTACAAGTCGCCAATTGGCCATGCAGTACATGACTCCATATGGTAGCTATGGTGGCTATAACCAATTCGCCAATGTGTGTGCTTATTGGCAACAACCACAGCATCGTTGTTATACAACGGTCGATACATCGCGCTGCGATTATCAAAACAAACCTAGCTAGCTCAGGTATATATCAAAACGATACGCTGCTAGGTTTAAACAAAAATCAGGTTTTTTATCTAAAAGGCAACGTGCTTTGAGCGGTCTTTTTACCACTATACGTCCCGGTTTTAAGTTTATAGCAACTGTCAATAGCGCATCGGCATCTTCCTGTGGCCCCATTAAGGCTTGTAGATATTGCATTTCTTTTTTAACTTGCGCCTTGTGGCTATGCGCTTCAAACATAGGATCTAAATAAATGACATCGAAGTGTTCTTTTGTAGTGGCTAAAAAATTGCGGCTATCGGCGGCAATTAAAATTACGCGTTCACGCCATGCCGCATTGCAGCGATTCAGTGCATCGTTTAATAGAGCGACCATTATCGGGGAGCGTTCTACTAAGGTTACTCTAGCCCCTAAAGATGCCAGCAAACAGCCCTCGCGGCCTATGCCGGCTGTTGTATCGCAAAGGTGTAGGTTGGGATTTTTATGTAAGCCTACCGCGCGCGCTAAGGGCTCTTTAGAAATGGTGGCGCGTTGCAGGCGTTGGTGTAGTACGCCATGGTTAAAGTCTAAATGCAAAGGGCCTACGTTTAAATGCGTGGCGATTAGGTTTAAGCCGTTTTCAGTGTAGTAAAGATAGAAAGTAGTGTCTGTGCTTTTTTCGGTGTGTAAAGGTAGTTGTAGTTTTTGCGCCAATGTTTGTGCTTGGTGATGAAAATTGGGGGTGCTTAGAATGGCGTACATGATAGATCTCTGTCATTGCGAGGCTACGAGCGCCAGCGAGTGGCCGTGGCAATCCAGGGGTTAAAAGCCTGAATTTATAAGCGCCACCGTTCTTTATGAATTTCATAGTACATAACGTTCATTTTCATCGCCTAAGATCTCCTGGATTGCCACACTGCACTCGTTTTGTTCCGCGCAATTCAATCATTCCGTAAACACCATCGTACACAGATTCTATTGCAGATCGCTTACTCGCTTGTTCGCAATGACAAGCTCCGTGGTAAGCAACTTACCGTGCAATTTATGGGCTGCAGTGTTACCGGCTCGCAATGACCGGGGCGCCCCACTCACGCGTTTTCAACCAAGCTAATTATTCGCCACCAACTTAGCATTTTGCACGGTATCTAACATGGTTTGTTTCATATGACCATCCAAAATAGCTTGCACGGCAAAATATTGCAGCGAGTAAATGCCGCCCTGACCGCGTTGAATGCGACCCACCATGTGTTGGTTTTCTTTGCCACCCTTACCACAAGCAATGGTATCGGCTTCATAAACGATTTGATCGTCGCTTTCACTTAAGGTTTGCCAATCGACTTTGTCACATTGTCCTTTTGAGGAAACACGTGCTTGTTCCATTATGTCTTTAGGACTTTGTCCTGTAACGGCTGCATCGGTAATGAATTTATCCGTAATGTTTTGTTTCCAGGTTCCCATATTCTGTTTACTGGGGATCCAAATAAAGTTATTAACGGTATCGTTCTGCACTTTATACCCTACTTTCCATATCTCTTGGTTAGGTAAATTAAAATCCCAGCGTTGACCCTGCACTGCATCTGCTCCGCGCTGCCCTTTGGCGGCGGTCTGTTTCGGATAAACGGGTTGGCTAGTGGTACAAGCGCTGGTTAATAACAGCGTACCTAAAACAGCACAAAGGCCTAGTGTGATCTTTTTCATCCGTTGCTCCCTAGTTTTGATTATAAAATATACAAATTCTGTGGTCTAAACATCGCCAGACCCGCTTGCTAACAATAGTGGAATTTACACTAAAAAACAAGAGGTAATTAGGAATCGTGGTGTCCGTCTATGATTTATTGTCGTAGGGGCAGGCCCCTGTGCCTGCCCTGGTTGGGCGGACACGGGGGCCGCCCCTACGGTATCTGCGGGCCACAGGATTGATTCCATTCTTTAATAAAAAAAGTAATCCCCAAACTAATAGCCAATGGAATCGCCAATAAAAATAAAGGTAGCAACAGTTCTTCGCCAAAATGAATGGTTCCCATCATCATTTTGACGATTTGCCCAAAAATTAAGGGAAATAAGAAGCCGCCAAAACCGATGATCGTATTCACCAGCGCAAATATGGTTCCGTGACTATCTATAGGATAACAACAGCGTGCAATTGAAAAGGACAACAACATAGAAGAGACAAAAAATCCCAATAAAAAATAAATCAAGATAAGAATGCTTGTTGGGAATGACGCTATGGAAGCGACTGGAATCAATACAAAAACAATCAGGGTCATCAACGCACACCAGCGCATCCAAATGCTTTGCTTAGAAAAATGATGGGAAATAATGCCGTGCAATGGTGCACCTACGCCCACGCCTATAAAAATAAACATGGTGATGTGCGTGGCTTGTTGACTGCTCATGTGCAATGATCTTTTTAAAAAAACTACATCGTACAATTCGGCAAAAGTATTCATGACCGTGCCGACCATAATCGCGGCATAAATAGCCAGTAACCAAATATTTTTGTCGCGAATGATGCTTAAGAAATTTCCGTCTTTTTTATGGTATTGTGGCGCTAAGACGGCCGCAGTAGCGGGGGATATGGTTATCGCTGCAGGTTTATTTTTTAATAAGAAGAAAATAACAATGCTCCATAACACGCCAAATAAGGCAATATTAAAAAGCGCCGCCTGCCAACCACTAATGCTTATTAAGTAATTAATAAGCACTTGTCCCGTTAATCCGCCCAACACACCGATGGATTGGGTAATGCCCACAAATAAAGAAAAATATTTAAGCGGAAACCAGATTGAAATCGTTTTTAACGCGCCTATAAAAGCAAAAGCAGAGCCTATGGCAATTAACACACGGCCTATAATAATGGTGCTGACAAAAGGGGCCAACATACAAAATAGACCCAAGCTGACGGTTAAACAAGACCAGCCTAGCGCTTGTTTGACGCCATATTTGTCGATGAGAAAACCTGCTGGGATCTGCGATAAAGCATAAATAGGGAAATAGATGCTCATGATCGTTGCAATATCAATGTAGTTGATACCAATACTGTTGGAAATAGGCTCGATTAAAACACTAGGCACGGTATGTTGCAGATAATCTAGACCATAGAATACGGCCGCTATCCCCCACATAAACAAGCTTATGGTTATAGCACTAGAGCCTTTGCCTTTTAAGTTCGTTAGCATTGTTAGTCTCCTGAACTATACCCAACCGTCATTGCGAGCGTCAGCGAAGCAATCCAGGCGTTAAAATCCTGAATTTATAAGTACCTCGATTCTATATAAACGCGGCTGTAAATGACTCTATTTTCATCCCACAACATTTTCCTGGATTGCTTCGCTGACGCTCGCAATGACGGGGCTCTCTTCACCCTCATCCGAAAAAGCCTTATTGCCTTCACTCTTAGCGACAATCGTGGTTGCGAATAAATCGCCTATGACATTGGTAATGGTTTGTGCCATGTCATTTAAGCGATCCACACCCGCGATCAACGGTAGCGCCCCTAAGGGAATGCCTACTGAACCCATCACAGCACCCATGACAATCAACGCTGAACCCGGCACTGCCGCCGCACCCATGGCCGTAAACACAATGGTGATGATGATGGTGCAATATTGGATTAAGCCCAAATGTATGCCATATAAATTCGCAGCAAAAATAGTCGCCGTCGCCAGGTAAATAGACAAGCCATTTAAATTAAACGTGGTCCCTAAGGGCAATAAAAATCCAGCCAGGTTTTTAGAAATCTTTAAATTCTCTTCTGCACATTTTAACGTTACCGGCAATGTAGCCGCGGAGCTAGAAGTGGTGAAAGATAAGATCATCGCCTGGCCTATAGCCTTAAAAAACTTAATCGGATTAATTCCATTGGCAAATAAAATAACCCCGTACACTAAAACAATCTGCAAGGCACAACCCACATAAACGGTAATGATAAATTTAACCAAGGGTAATAGCACTACAATCCCATAGCGGCCAAACACATAGGCAATTAAAGCAAAAACACCATAGGGTGAAAAACTAATGATGATCTGAGAAAACTTAAACACCACTTTTGAAAAAGATTTGAATAGCTCTTCCACTGGTTTTGCTGTTTCTGCCGTTAAGCGTATAGACAATCCTAGCAGCACGGCAAAAACCAAGATTTGTATCACATTGTTTTCAACAAAAGCCGCGACTGGACTAATGGGAATAAAACTCACCAGTACCTCACTGGCAGTAGGCACATGCTGCACTAAAGTAGCGGCTGTGCTTAAATGCAATACCATCCCCTGACCCGGTGCAATCAGTAACGCACACAGCACACCTATAGTCGCCGCCAGAATCATGCTGAGCGCATACAAGCTCAGGGCTTTAAACACCAATCGCCTCATCTGTGTTAATTTATCCAAGGACATCACTGCACAGACAATAGCTGTAAATACGACGGGCACCACCAGCATTTGAATAGCATGTATAAACATTATGCCTACGACTTGTATAGGCTCTATATGATGTCCGCCTATCAGACCCGTGGCCATGCCTAACACCAAGGCAATTAGAATTTGTCCCCATAGAGGTAATTGCAACCAATAGCGTAAAGGACGTAGTATCGTATTGATCATTTTAAGCCTCTTGTTAATTTAAACCCGCTATGCTTGAAACCATATTCAGCACTCCCATCAGCAATGGCGATAGAATTGCCGACAATACATGTGTAAGCAATAGCACCATTAATATTATAAAACCGTAACGTTCTAATTTATTATAGTGATAGGCGGCACGCGCGTTCAATAAACTGCTGACTACGCGACTGCCATCTAAGGGCGGTATCGGTAATAAATTTAAAACCATTAATGCCGCGTTGATCATAACGCCGGTTTTTGCCATCACTAACCAATAGCTAGCCACGGAAGCGCTTAACATAAATTTTAATGCAAAGGCCCAGAACAGTGCCATAAGAAAATTCGACAGCGGCCCCATCAAAGCGACCAAAGCCATATCGCGCTTAGGATTGCGTAAATTACGCCAATCCACGGGCACGGGTTTTGCCCAACCAAAAAGAAAAGGAGCGTGCATTAAGATGAGTAATCCGGGCAAGAGAAGTGTACCGATGGGATCCACATGTTTAATGGGGTTTAACGTTAATCTGCCTGCCAATTTCGCCGTACGATCGCCGCAGCGTAAAGCCATCCAACCATGCGATACTTCGTGCACGGTAATGGCAAACAAAATGGGAAACCCCATAAAAATAATTTTTTGTAGAATGGTTAAATCGTTCATCGAGTTCACATTCTCCTCTCAAGATAAGCACAATAGGGCAGACACAGGGGTCTGCCCCTACGGTAAAAACGCGGCAATGGCTTCATTGGTAAAATTCTTTCCCATAGCCGTTAAATAAAAATAGTCTTCGTTGTATTCCATTAAACCCTTCTGCACCAAATCATCACAATAAGCAAAAACAGCCTGTCGTTGCCAGCCGCTGCGTTGTTCTAATAAGGTCCAAGAAATTTTGTCTTGCAACCGTAAAGCATTCAACATGAATTCAAACAAAGCATCTTTGTGCGTTACGACGGTTTCTTCTTGCATAAACCCATTGCCTTCTAAATAATGCTTAGGGTGTTTCTTCTTGACAGTGCGTACAATGGTACCATCTTTCAAGGTGATTTTACCATGCGCGCCAGCGCCTATGCCTATATAATCGCCATATTGCCAATAGTTGACGTTGTGGCGGCAATGATCATTATTTTGACTATAGGCCGATATTTCATACCGCTGATAGCCTTCGGCACTTAAATAAGCTTCACCTTTTTCAGCAATCGCTATCACTTCATCTTCTGTAGGCAAGGGCGGCGGCGTGCGATAAAAAGGTGTATTCGGCTCTAAAGTGAGTTGATACCAAGACACATGTGTAGGCTGCAGTTGACAGGCTTGTTGTAGATCGTACAGTGCATCGTCTAGTGTTTGTTGCGGCAAACCATACATCAAGTCTAAGTTAATACGCGTAAAGCCGGCAAGTTTTGCCAACTGCATGGCTTGAACAATAGCCTCTGGGCCATGAATGCGGCCCAATGCGCGTAATTTATCTGCCTGAAAGCTTTGCGCCCCTATGGACAAACGATTAATGCCTGCAGCGCGCAAGGCCTCTAAACTGTCTGTTTCTAAGGTGCCGGGATTGGCTTCTAGGGTAATCTCCACATCTTTTTTCAAGGGCACGCTGGCAGCAATAGTGGTCAATAATTGCTGCAGACTATTGCCGGAAAATAAGCTAGGCGTACCGCCGCCACAAAAAATAGTACTGATTTCGCGATCCCCTACCCATTTCAGATCTTGCTGCCAATCCGCGATAAGTGCTTGAATATACTGCTCTTCAGGCATAGTATCGCGCAATGCATGCGAATTAAAGTCGCAATACGGACATTTTTGTACGCACCAGGGAAAATGAATGTAGAGGGCTAGAGGTATATGCATAGGGCTATTTTATCATAATTTGCGTATAGATCCCAGGGGGGAGCCCTTGTGCAATACCCAAAGCCCCTGCTTATTTTCTAGCCTCAAGAGCATTAAAAATAGATCAGATACCATAAAAATAAACTTTTCTTGACTTTTGCTTAGATTAGTTTATATTAGCGGAAAAATTGTGGACTTATGCAATGATGAATCACGACTCTCAGCTCCTCATCTATCAAACCCTTGATGGTCAAATAAAGATCGATGTTCATCTGGAAAGTGAAACCGTTTGGTTAGCTCAAGCACATATAGCAGAACTTTTTGACAAAAGCAGAAGTACAATTACTGAGCATATTAATAATGTCTTTAAGGAAGGTGAACTTGACGAAGCTATGGTATGTCGGAAATTCCGACATACCACTCAACATGGTGCAATTGAAGGAAAAACTCAAGGAAAAGAGGTTAAATATTATAATCTTGATGTCATCATTTCAGTTGGTTATCGAGTAAAATCTCAACAAGGTACCCAATTCCGTATTTGGGCTACTCAAAGACTTAAGGAATATATTGTAAAAGGTTTCTCCCTTAATTCTGAGCGTTTTAAAACGGGTAATGCCATGAACTATTTCAACGAATTACAAGAAAAGATTCGGGAAATACGGCTTTCAGAACGGTTTTTTTATCAAAAAATTAAAGACATCTACACAACCAGTATTGACTATGACTCAAAAGACGAAAAAACTATTGCCTTTTTCAAGATAGTACAGAATAAGCTGCTATGGGCAATCAGCCAACAGACCGCAGCAGAATTGATATATCGCCGAGTAGATGCTTCTTTGCCACTGTTAGGCATGCAATCTTATGACAAGAAAGATCACGTTGGAATAAAAAAAAGTGATGTCAGCATAGCAAAAAACTATCTTAATGAAGATGAAGTAAAACTCTTAGGCCTTTTGGTTGAACAGTATTTGGCATTCGCTGAAACCATGGCACAACAACAAAAACCTATGTATATGAAAGACTGGATTCAAAAATTAGAAGCTATTATTCAATTGAATGGGCGCGAACTTTTAACTCATGCAGGTAAATTTACACATGAAATGGCTATTGAAAAATCATCTTTGGAGTATAATAGATATAAAAAAGAAGAGAGGAAACGTATCCGCGAAAAAAGCTTAACCGAGTTAGAAATAGACATTAGCAAAATAAAATCTTTCGAGAGAAAAACAAATTGAAGCACACTATTTCAGAAGAAAATATACCCATTGCCAATGAAGATGCGAGAAAATGTTTATGACACAGGGCTATTCGGGCGGCTCTCGAGCCGCCCCTACACTGCTCCGAGGCTCATTTTGTAGGGGCGCCTCGTGAGGCGCCCTTCTAGAATAACCCTGTAGTATATAATATCCTTCTTAGCATGAATCGCATCTTCATTGGCGATGGGTATATACCCTAAGCCTACCCTAGTTACTTTCTTCTTGCTACTTTTGTGACAAGACCTGTCTCGGCAGAATTTGTCTCAACAGAACTCTCGATTTTTCTTTTTAAATTGTGTGCGTTCCAAAAAGAAGGGTTCGCTGAGGGTGCTGCGCGCACATTGTCCTGCAGTAAGGCCATAATATCCGCATGGTTTTTACAGGATGCGTAATACAAAGCTGCATCATACTCATCATCTTGCGCATGTATACCCGCCCCAGCCGCTAGCAGTTTTTTAACCACGCCCACAGCCCCAGTACCTGCCGCTATCATCAAAGCGGTCATCCCCCCGTTATCTCGCGCATTTATATCCGCCTCAGCCGCTAGCAGTTCGCTCACAACAAGATTTTCTTCATTATCTGACGCTCTTCTATTTGCCGCTATCATCAAAGCTGTTCTACCGTACTCATCTTTCGCATTTATATCCGCCCCAGCCGCTAGCAGTACCTTAACAACTGCAACATATTCCTTAACAACTGCAACCTGTAGATTATCTGACGCTAAATGCAACGCTCTCATACCATCTTTATCTTTCGCATTTATATCCGCCCCAGCCGCTAGCAGTACCTTAACCCCTTCAATATCCCCATTCGATGAGGCTAAATGCAAAGCGTTCTTACTATTCAAATTATCTTCAAGTGATGATGGAGTAAACCAGTTACCAGTATTCTTTCTCATTTAATGCTCCTTAAATAAAATATTTTATCGTTCAAATTGAATCTTTAGCGTGTGCTTTCTGCTCTGCCA
>VFJT01000137.1 GCA_009885935.1 Gammaproteobacteria bacterium | reverse complement strand
TTACCTCTTTCCTTCTGTTTTTTAATAGTACAGAGCAGGATACGGCAATGCCTCCTAACCGGCAATCTTAATTGTCGTTGACCGGCAAAGATAATTGTCGCTCAATAACCAGTTCCACTTTTCCTTTTTCTGAAAAAGCTATAGATTGAATACCAAAGATTCCAGATGGAAAAGATATCTTATTATCAACCAGTGGTTCAATAATAGGAGGGTCTATCAATACTCCTACTTTTTGAGTAAATGCGTCCTCGTCTTGTTTCATTATAGGCCATAGAACATGTACGCCTTCCGAGATATTTTTCACATTTTCAAGATGTGTGCGAAATTTTTTCCCATTTAAAGAAACATCCAAACGCTGGCGTATAAATTCTTTTAAAGAATACATTGCGCGCATTTGCAGTATTATAGTCATCTGTGTGCTAAGCAAAGCTGTTGTATATTCTTTCCTTTTTTCGTTTTCATCTCGTTTTTGTTCTCTTTTTATTGCTCTCTTTTCTTTTCTACGTTCGATCCACATTACATAACAATAAACCAAAAGGCCACCAATTGCACTGACTATAATGGGCTGAACCCATTCTTTGCTGTATGGCTGTGCCCATTCTACTATTTTATTCCATACATCAAAATGTAAAAAAAATGCTACTACAATAATTAGAGATAGTAATACACAGGCCAATATACAAGAACATTTTTTCATATAAAATGATACCTATTCCATAAGGAAAAATCGGAGGATATAAAAAAGCCGCCAAGGTTGCGCGTAAGGCTTAAAACCTCATAGGCGTGACGGCTATGTTGGTCCTATTATAATCAATCTTTTGAAATGGTGCAATATGTTATTTTTTTGAATATTTTATTTTACAGACCCAACTCAGAATGCGAACCAAGTCGAACCAATTGCAAACGTTTTTTATCTGGTTTTCGATAGATGAGTACTAGATCAGGTTTAAGATGACAGTCTCGGTGATCTGACCAAGAACCACTCAAAGAATGATCTTGGTACCGAATTGGCAAAGAATTAT
>VFJT01000053.1 GCA_009885935.1 Gammaproteobacteria bacterium | reverse complement strand
TTCGTAAAATCATCCTTCGTTAATTTCTTTATTAACAACGTTAAATAAATAGCAAAAAAATAGCTATTTTCCGCGGCATAATGTAAGGCCGTTTGCTTTCCGTCAGGCCCACCCGCATAAGAAGGATCGGCAGCATTTTTAATTAAACTTTTAATGGATTCTACGTCACCGTTTCGTGCAGCAAGGTGCAACAATGTCATACCAAATTCGCTTTTAGCCCCAAGCAACGAAGGTGTCTCTTCGAGTTTTTGGTTAAATTCTTTTCCTTTTCCTTTTTCCAGCATTAAACAAACCGCGCTGTTGAATTCATCTTCTTGTGCTGCCATTTTTATTCCTTATTGCACATTTATAAAACAGGCCATAGCTTTGACGACCATTCATCATAAAAAATAATATCATAAATATCCGAGGGTTACTATGTCCATATAAGCATTCGTCAAAATTGACTAATAGAACACGCGAAGGATACAATGCTACCAACCTAAGGCTTAGAGAACAATTCTATGAGTTTGCATCGTACACTGAACTCCAGGCAAATCAGCATGATCGCCATAGGAGGCTCCATAGGCACAGGATTATTTTTAGCCAGTGGCAGCACTATCCATGATGCGGGTCCCGGAGGTGCTGTACTCGCTTATGCCATTATGGGCGTTATGGTCTATTTCTTGATGACCAGTCTGGGCGAGATGTCAGCCTTTATGCCTACCTCGGGTTCTTTTTATACTTATTGCGCACGTTTTGTGGATCCCGCCTTAGGTTTCGCCATGGGCTTTAATTATTGGTACAACTGGGCTATTACCGTCGCGGCTGAAATCGTGGCGGCTACCGTGGTGATGAAATTCTGGTTTCCTGATGCATCTCCTTTTCTGTGGAGTGGACTATTTCTGAGTCTTTTTGTAGGTCTTAATATTTTTTCAGCGCGAGGCTTTGGCGAAGCGGAATATTGGCTATCGCTGATTAAGGTGATGGTTGTGGTCAGCTTTATCATTATCGGTAGCGCTATGATTTTTGGTTTAACCAGCCATCAAAGCGTAGGTTTTGCTTATTGGACCATGGATGGCGCGCCTTTTCACGGCGGGTTTTTTGCCATTTTTGGAGTATTTATGGTAGTAGGGTTTTCATTTCAAGGCACTGAATTAATTGGTGTAGCCGCCGGTGAAACCAAAAATCCGGAGAAAGCGATCCCTTCTGCCATCAAAAAAGTATTTTGGCGCATACTCTTGTTTTATATTTTGGCCATATTGGTGATTAGCTTTTTAATCCCTTATACCTCCAATGAGCTCATGGGTGGTGATATTGCCACTAGCCCATTCACCTTGGTTTTTAAAAATAGTGGTATTACCTTTGTAGCCAATTTGATGAA
This sequence comes from Gammaproteobacteria bacterium, assembly GCA_009885935.1. Classification (GTDB taxonomy): domain Bacteria; phylum Pseudomonadota; class Gammaproteobacteria; order UBA1113; family UBA1113; genus VFKP01. Next base: position 1,022 of record VFJT01000053.1, on the reverse strand, counting down.
TGGCGTTATCTTAATCGCTATTTTATCCGCAGGTAATTCCGGCATGTATGCCTCTACACGCATGCTGTGGTATTTATCGCATCAAAAGCACGTTCCGAAGATTTTTACAAAGGTCAGTAGCAGGGGAATTCCTATTCCGGCCTTATTAGCCACTGCCGCCGTAGGATTGTTGGCTTTCCTTTCTTCGTCTTTTGGCAACGGTATAGTCTATCTGTGGCTATTAAATGCCTCCAGTTTATCCGGGTTCATTGCCTGGTTGGGAATTGCAATCAGCCATTATAGGTTTAGAAAAGCCTACGTATTGCAAGGCAATGATATAAAGGATCTGCCTTATGTCGCCAAAGGATACCCCTATGCGCCACTCATGGCCTTTGCCTTATGTATCATTATTATTGCCGGGCAAAATTACACTGCATTTTTGCAAGAGCACGTCGATTGGCAAGGTATTGTAGTCTCTTACATGGGCGTGCCTATTTTCCTTGCCCTGTGGTTAGGCTATAAGTTTTCTAAAAAAACAAAAATGGTCAAACTGCATGAGTGTGATTTTAAGGTTTAACGAAACCGCAACAACCGTAACCCATTCGCAACCACAATAAGGCTTGCTCCCATATCGGCAAATACGGCCATCCACAAAGTACTTAAACTAGCCAGTGCTAAGCCAAAAAACACGACTTTGATCGCAATGGATAAACTGATATTTTGTATTAAAATTTTTGAAGTACGCTGGCTTAAACGAATAAAGAATGGCAACTTCATCAAGTTGTCATCGATCAAGGCTACATCGGCCGTTTCCAGCGCCGTATCCGTTCCTTTACCCATGGCAAAACCGATGGTGGCTTTAGCCAATGCTGGGGCATCATTCATACCATCGCCGACCATGCCTACGCGCTGATACTGTTCCAGTAGGGCATTGATTATTGAGCGACAATTATCTTTGCCGGTCAACGACAATTAAGATTGCCGGTTAGGAGGCATTGCCGTATCCTGCTCTGTACTATTAAAAAACAGAAGGAAAGAGGTAA
>VFJT01000136.1 GCA_009885935.1 Gammaproteobacteria bacterium | reverse complement strand
TTACCTCTTTCCTTCTGTTTTTTAATAGTACAGAGCAGGATACGGCAATGCCTCCTAACCGGCAATCTTAATTGTCGTTGACCGGCAAAGATAATTGTCGCTCAATAATGGATCGCCAGGTAAATCAATTTAAAAACCGCGTCATCGGACGGAAAAACGCGCTTATTTTTAATCACCTTGCGTAAGGACATATTTAAGGATTCTATCGCATTGGTGGTATAAATAGCACGCCTAATGTCATGAGGATAGCTAAAAAACGGCGTAAGTTGCTCCCAATCCCGTTGCCAGGATTGGCTGATATTGGGGTATTTAGCATCCCATTTTTCAGCAAAACTAACCAGTGCCTTTTCAGCTTCATCCAAGGTATTGGCCCCGTAAATGCCCTTTAAATCAGCTGCTATTTCTTTGCGTTCTTTCCAGCTAACGTATTTGAGCGATTGCCGAATTTTGTGCACGATACAAAGCTGGATTTTAGACTGGGGATAGACCGTTTCAATGGCATCCGGAAATCCTGTTAACCCATCGACACAAAAAATAAATACGGTTTCCAAGCCTCGATTCTTTAGCTCTGTTAGCACATTAAGCCAGAATTTAGCCCCTTCGTTTTGGGATAGCCACATTCCTAGCAATTCCTTTTGTCCTTCAGCATTAACCCCTAAGGCCAAATATACCGCTTTATTGATTATACGCTTATCTTCCCTTACTTTAACCACCAAGCAATCTAAATACACTATAGGGAATAGCTCATCCAACGGACGGCTCTGCCAAGCCTTTACATCATCCATTACCGCATTGGTTACATGCGACACTAATGTCGTTGACACAGCATCCCCATATAGTTCCGATAATTCTGATTGGATATCTCGAACACTCATTCCTCTAGCGTATAATGACAGGATTTTATCGTCTATGCCATCGAAGCGCGTTTGGTAACGCTTGATTAACTGGGGCTCAAAATCACCTTCGCGATCTCGAGGTATATCCAGTTCTAGCTCTCCTTGCGAGGTTGTCACTCTCTTTTTACTATAGCCATTGCGGCTATTCCTTTTGCTATTTAGCGAACGACCATGTTTGTCATAGCCTAGATGGTCCGTTAGTTCTCCAGCTAAGGCTGCTTCCAACCCTCTTTTCTTTAACGCCCTAAATAGTTCGTTAAAATCTTCTTGCGTTTTACAGTCCTTGGTTAATTCTTTTACCAATTCATCTTTTAGTTCCATAGCTTAGCTTCCTCTTTTTTTAGCTAATTTACTAAACTACAGCTTTTTACACAAACTTATTTACAGACTCTGCGATCAGCCTACCTCATTATTAACAATAAGACGTAAATAAGGTCTTTCACCATTTATAATGCCAGCACATTTACTTTTTAATGAATCTATATGCTTTCTCTGCATTTTCTCATGCTCATAAAGATCTGGTATTTCCTCATATAAAAAAGGTTGAAATCTTTCTAGTCTTGGTAGTTTACAATTACTTTTCTCTTCAAAAAAAGAATAAAAAGAATCAAAAGCAAGATCACCCGCACGCAGAATCTCATTCGCCTTATTAACAAATAAAGTCTTCATAATAGGATCTGGTACAGAAGTTGCAACACTATACAACAATTTAAAGTTACCTTCTAATTTTCTGACAAAAACAGTTCCATTATAAAGATGATATGAAGTTTTTAAATTTTTTATTTCTTTTTGTTTTTCATTACAAAATCCATTCGACCACGAGTAAAAATCAAGATTTTCGTACATCATTGGGCATAATGTATTATCATAGCGATGATAATTTTGGTTTTTAAATTGCGTTGTAAAATCTTTGCTAGAAGAAATAAGATAATAACGGTCTTCAGGTGTAACTAATGTTATTGCAAAATGTTTAATTCTAACCAGATTAAATATATGCTTAAAAAAAATTTTTTTAATAAGATCGATCTCATTCTCTGTATAAATAAAAATATCTTTATTAAGTTCTTTCATCTATTCAATCCGCGGTTTCAATAATAAACAATATAGTGAAATCTGCTTTAAAAGCATTCTCCTGAAAATATCTACACGGGTATTTTCTTTTCCCATAAAATACTAGAAATTTAATTTCTATCGGATATTTTATTTAATATTAACGCCATGTTCTAATTTTTAATTAACTGATAAAAACTTGTAACATAGTTAAACAGTTCGTTTTTAAAAATTGAACATCGGAATAATATTATAATTCTAGTGGTCATAAAATTACCCTTTCAATTTCCTCTCAATCTCTTTAAAAAATTTTCTGGCGGCACTACTTCTGTTTCATTATGTAGATCTATAAAAGCAAACTTCTTTTCAACAACTGCCAGAACTTTATTATTCATAACCACACCTTCTCTTACAATAAACTTTACATAAATTTCTTTTTTTAAAATTTTTTGTAAAGAGCACTCTACTAAAAGTTGAGTATCCATTATATCATTCTCTAATAAAATATCTAAATATCTTTCGGCGCATAATTCCTTAACCACCAACCTACATCCAAAACAGTCTTCTTCTGACAAAGAATGTTTATTTAAGAATTGTTTAAATGCTTCCCGAGAAAAAGCGACAAATTGTTCTATTGAAATAATAGAGCAATTATTCGGTAGAAGAAAACTTGTTGAAAAAAACACCGTCTGGTATGATTCGTTATTATTCATAGCTCTTGCTTCCTATTAACCGCTGGTACACTATTTAACATTATGACTAGCTTACTACATTATAACTAATTTTGCACCGATTTCCACCTATCCTCATTTTATCTATGTTGCTGATATTGTTAATCCTTTCAATTATATTTAGTAACATTTACAAGTCCTTGTGTTACCCTTTCAAAAATCTCATTCGGGACATATATTTTAACGCATAACTGATTATCGCTCTTATCAACTCCCCTGAAATTTGCTTGTCGCTTGTATCATCACACCCACAATACGCGTATTCTCAGTATAGACTGCCAAAGCTTATGCGCATCGCACTGTTCTATAGAAATAGATAGCGCATCTAATCTGTTATGATACAACTTACTTTTTATGGTGGTTTCTGTGGCGAGTA
>VFJT01000162.1 GCA_009885935.1 Gammaproteobacteria bacterium | reverse complement strand
TTACCTCTTTCCTTCTGTTTTTTAATAGTACAGAGCAGGATACGGCAATGCCTCCTAACCGGCAATCTTAATTGTCGTTGACCGGCAAAGATAATTGTCGCTCAATACCAAAGGCGACTACAAGGCCCGCTGCACGATAAATTTCTTCATCAATGGGTCTACACATTTTAAAGCCCCGTCGTTCTCGACTATATAGTCATAGTTCAATAAATATTGAATAGCGTTTTGTACGCTAGACAAAGGCAATTTTATGGCATCTAAGAATTTCTTGCTGTTAGGTTCGTTGACTTCTCCCCATAAAGCGATGGTCATGACTACTTTGATACGATTGGTGTTTAAGGATTCCAGATCAGAGATAATTTTACCCTTATTCTCAAACAAACAGTGTTGCCAACAAGAGTCTATATCAGCAGCCACAGGCATCTCTTTATGGTCTAGCAGTTTATCGCACAGCATGTTAACGTAAAATGGATGCAGTTCGGTTAAACTTAAGATCTTATCCATTAGGTCTTCTGCCAAGACAGAATGCCATTTTTTATGCGCCGCCTTTTGTATATGCAGACTAAAATCCTTAGCTGAAATACGGGGTAAATTCATTTTATGGCATAACATGTATAAGGGTTGATTTCTATCGTCAAAAATACGGTTTAGCATGTGACGTGAACTGCCTGAAAAAATATAAGTAACATATTTGGATTGTTGCGCCACTAAACGAATGGCAGCTTGAATTTGACTGGTTTGATCTACTTTTAATACATCTTGAAATTCATCAAAAAACAAAACAACTGGTTTTTTATGTTTAGTGGCTAATTTTTCTAGGCCTAATAATAAATTTTCTAATTGCGTGATAGGATTATTCTGCGTAGCGGAAAATTCCAATTTCAGCTCAATATGACCTGCTTTAATACTAATGTAGGCATTTTTAAAATAATGCTCGATAATTTGTAAGGCTTTTGCTGAAAAGCCAACGATGCTTTTTATTAATACAGAAATAGCGGCAGCAACTTTTTTACAAATCTCTTCCTCGTAGATAACGCAAAACAAATCAACGCGTGAAAAAGGAACTTTTTCGTGTTCTAATACATTCATGACTAGGCTCGTTTTTCCATATCGTCTAGGCGCAACTACAACGGTGTGCTGGTTTTTCTGAATATTGCGCGCAAGAACGGCTTTTTCTTCTAGGCGATTGCAAAAAGATTCATCGGTAGCAATTTTAGTGGTGAAATACACTGCTGACATTAGCGGCTCCAAAAACCCATTTTCTCGTTACGATAAGGATACACCCAAAATGCTGGTGTGTCAAGATATATGTATCACATTGAAAAGCAACAATAAAAATATTTTAAATCGCACCCATTTATCCGTTACCATAGGGTTGCACCGAAAAATTGGGTGTAATCATGAAGGCTTACACCAAAGGAATATCGTCTAAAAAAGCCGATGCCATGCCCTCTATCTCGGTTGCAGACAAACCTAAGCTTTTTGCAACAATTCTCCATTGGCGGACAGCATTAACAACCTCGGCTAAAATCGCTAGAGCTTTTTCTTTGGATAATCTAAAATCTGCAGCTACAGAAAGTGCCAATTCTAATGAGGCTGAATTGTCATTAAAAGTTATAGCGGTGGTTAGTATGTGGGGCTTTAATTCTATGGGGGTAGGGTTGATATCATAAATGGGTGATAAGCGCCATCCTTTCTGTCTTTCATAAAGAAAACCATGGTTCCTGAGATGATCATCTGTATTTGAAATCAACACCGTCAACACAATGCGTCGCCATAGTTCTGCCATGTCTTTTTCTGGGCTTGCGCCATATTGCGCCAGGGCATAGGCGATTTCAAGATAACTGTGCTCTTCGTGCGCTTTTGCGCTTTAAGTTCATTATAATGGGCGTTAACTGGGTTTAAGGACCATTCTATAGGGCTTTATTTTTAGGTTGGGGAAGATGAAAGCTGTTAACACTGTGGTTCTATTGAATTGCACGGATTTTCGTCATTGCGAGCGAATGCGAAGCAATCCAGGGGTAAAAATTCTGCTTTTATAAGTGCTACATTTTTCTATGGGCGTTAACCTGGTTTAAGGAGCATTTCATAAGGCTTTATTTTTAGGTTGGGGGGAATTCAATTCGTAGGGGCGACCCCCTGTGGTCGCCCATCTAGGGCAGGCACGGGGGCCTGCCCCTACGGTAGATCGGCTTCAATGATTAAACAGCGACGCGAGCCAATAATTTCTGGCGAGTGTTTTCATCCACAAAAGCAGCTTTTAAACTATTGCGCGTCATTTCCAATAATTCTTTTTCGTTAAATTGAAAATAGCGCACGGCATTGTCATATTCATTCGCAAGACTAGTCGCAAAGAAGGGCGGGTCGTCGGAGCTCAAAGTCACCGTTACGCCTAAATCTTTTAAACGGCGCAGCGGATGCTGGGTAAAATCAGCATAAACTTGTAAAGCAATATTGGAGCCTGGGCACACTTCTAAGGTGATGTTGCGTTTCATCAACGCTTCAATCAGTTTATTATCTTCTATAGAACGCACACCATGACCAACACGGTTAATAGGCAGTGTGTCGATTGCTTGCCAGACACTTTCAGGTCCCATCATTTCGCCTGCATGTGCCGTGCATCCTAAGCCGGCATCGGCAGCGATGCGAAATGCTACACTAAATTGTTCGGCCGGAAAATGAATTTCATCGCCCGCAAGATTCACACCGGTGATGAGCGGATGCGGATTGGCCGCCGCCCATTTAGCAACGTTAACACAGCTGTCTACACCAAAATGGCGCACAAAAGCTAACAGAATACGCGCTTCTATGCCAAAATCGCGTTTCGCATCTTCTATGCCTTGAATAACGCCGTTAAGGCTGTCTTCTATGCTCACGCCGCATAATAAAGCATGATCAGTGGAATAAATCAGCTCGGCATAGAGTGTATTAACTTGCGCGGATTCTTCTAGATAAGCATAGGTCATGTCGCGATAGTCTTGCGTGGTTTTTAACATGAGCGTGGCTTGATCATATACCTTTAAAAAATCTAAAAAATCTTTCCAAATATAGGTTTCATCGGGCGCAAAAATGTTTTCCGGCGCAATTAAGCCATTGCGTTTGGCTAAGTGACGCACCAAAGTGGGTTTCATGCTGCCTTCTAGGTGCAAATGCAATTCTGCTTTGGGAATGTTGTGCGTGTTGATCATAAGTTAAAACTCCTCATAAAAAGTTATTACTAAGCTCGTCATTGCGAGGAGCGTAGCGACGAAGCAATCCAGGGGTGAAAATTCTAGATTCATAAATACCTCTTTTCTTTATAAATTGTATTGTACATAACGTTCATTTTCATTGTCTAGTTTTCCTGGATTGCTTCGCACGCCTCGCTGCACTCATCGGCTCGCAATGACGGGGACAGCTATTTTATCGCTAGCGTAGATACTACATTAGGCACGAATTGTTCATAAAAAAGAATGGCCAGAAGACAAGGGTTTAACGCCTAAATAAGTCGCTATGCTTTGCCCCGCATCGGCAAAGGTTTTACGTTTGCCGATATTAGCGGCTTTGAGCTTCGGTCCCCACATCAGTACGGGCACGCGCTCGCGCGTGTGATCGGTGCCGCGCCAAGTGGGGTCGCAGCCGTGATCAGCAGTTAATAAGACGATGTCATCGGGTTTTAAGAGCGCATCTAATTCCGGTAAACGACGATCCAGATATTCCAAGCCCGCAGCATAACCGATGACATCGCGACGGTGCCCATAATGACTATCAAAATCTACAAAATTAGTGAAAATTAAACTGCCCGCGGGCGCTGTTTCTAAAGTTTTGAGTGTGGCATCAAACAAGCCATCTAAACCATGCGCCTTGATGGTTTGACTGATGCCTTGGTGCGCAAAAATATCGGCAATCTTGCCTATAGCAATGACTTTTTGCCCTGCGCTAACGATATGATCCAATAATGTAGGCGCAGGTGGCGGAATGCTGTAATCGCGGCGATTATTGGTGCGTTCAAAGTGTCCGGGGGTGCCGCTAAAGGGTCTAGCAATAACGCGGCCAACGTTGTAAGGATCCACTAATTTACGCGCGATTTGACACAATTCATACAAACGCATTAAACCAAAGCTTTCTTCGTGCGCCGCAATTTGAAACACCGAATCGGCCGAAGTGTATACGATGGGTTTACCGGTTTTCATGTGTTCCTCACCCAATTGTGCCATGATATCGGTGCCAGAGGCGTGGCAATTGCCTAAAATGCCGGGAATATTGGCTTTAGCAATAAAGTCGTTGAGCAAAGTTTCAGGAAAGCTGGGATATTCAGGAGGGAAATAACCCCATTGAAATAACACCGGTACGCCGCACAATTCCCAATGGCCACTGGGCGTGTCTTTGCCATGACTAATTTCTTCGGCATAGCCATACAGTGCATCGGCGGGGGCATTGTCGTCTAAACCGACTAATGGATGGCCTGCACTCAACACAGCCGCTTTGGCTAAACCGCGATGACACAAATTAGGAATATGCAGTGGGCCCTGGCGTACATTTGCGCGCGTCGCTTCGTTGTTAAAACACCTTGCCGCGATGTGACCTAAAGTATTAGCCCCTTCGTCGCCAAAATCTTTGGCGTCATCAGCAGCGCCTATGCCAAAAGAATCGAACAGCAAAATGATCACTCTTCTGGATGTCATACTGCACTAATCCATAAACATAGAGCTGATCGACTCGGATTCATTCACGCGATAAATGGCTTCGGCCAATAATGCGCTTAAAGAGATTTGACGGATTTTCTTGCAATTTTTGATTGCGGAACTCAGCTTGATGGTATCGGTCACCACCAGTTCATCGAGCATGGAGTGAGTAATATTGTCTAAGGCATTGCCCGATAATACCGGGTGGGTGCAATAGGCATTGACCGTGCGCGCACCTTTGTCTTTTAATGCCTTAGCGGCGTTACACAAGGTACCGGCCGTATCGACTATGTCGTCCATAATTAAACAGTGGCGATTTTCAACTTGGCCGATGATGTGCATGACTTCAGATTGATTGGCCGACGAACGTCGTTTATCGATGATGGCCAATTCAGCGTCGTTTAAACGCTTAGCGACGGCACGGGCGCGTACTACACCGCCCACATCGGGCGAGACGATGGTGAGATTATTAAACTCGTTGCCATAGCGTTGTTTTAAATCATCGAAAAAAACAGGGGTAGCATACACGTTGTCTACAGGCATGTAAAAGAAACCTTGAATTTGATCGGCGTGTAAGTCTACCGTCAGCAAACGATTAATGCCCACAGAACCCATCATATCGGCGATTACTTTAGCACTGATAGGCACGCGCGCGGAGCGTACGCGGCGATCTTGACGCGCATAGCCAAAATAGGGGACTACTGCCGTGATACGCGTGGCAGAGGCACGGCGCAGAGCGTCGGCCATTAAGACCAATTCCATAATGCTGTCGTTACAAGGGCTGGAGGTGGGTTGAATGATAAAAACATCCTTACCGCGCACATTCTCCAAAATTTCACACATAATTTCGCCGTCGCTAAAACGGCTTAAATTCATTTGGCCTAGGGGAACTTTGATGTGTGCTGCGACCTTTTCAGCCAGTTCGGGGTTGGCGTTGCCAGTAAATAACATTAATTTGGGCACGGGGAGCGTTCTCCTGTAGTTAGGGCGGCACATCATAATGAAATGGCTGGGGTGCCAGGATTCGAACCTGGGTATGCGGGGATCAAAACCCCGTGCCTTACCGCTTGGCGACACCCCAATAACGTAGAATAAGGCCAAAAACTGTCTATTTTAAGAACAATTTAAAATAACCCTCAACAGGGGTGTATTTTGCAAAATAAATGCTTTGCTGTCAAGGGGGGGGATCACTCTACAGCAGGTTACATTCGGTGTAACCTGCTGTAGAGTTCCGGACCATAGAATAAACTAAGCTTGACGCCAAGGCTAGATTCTTGTACTTTGCGCCTCTTCTCTCACGAGAAATGAATGTAATAGTATTAAATTTAGAAGGGGTTCCTATGAAAAACAATCGTAAAAAATTGTATGTTGCGTTGCTTGCTGCGGGGGTTTGTGTAGCGAGTACAGGTTATGCGGCCTTGGATGGC
>VFJT01000015.1 GCA_009885935.1 Gammaproteobacteria bacterium | reverse complement strand
TTACCTCTTTCCTTCTGTTTTTTAATAGTACAGAGCAGGATACGGCAATGCCTCCTAACCGGCAATCTTAATTGTCGTTGACCGGCAAAGATAATTGTCGCTCAATACCCTATGCTAAAATGCGAGAAAACCAGAGACGCTTGTTGGATTTTTTGAATCCAAAAGAAAATAAAGAAATTGCCGATGCTTTTCTTCACTTTGAGGGGATATCTGATTATTTTAGATATGATAAAGATGGTATAATCAAGGGCAGTATCTACTTCTATAAACACTGTTACAACATCATGGATAATCTGTTCTTGATGTGTCAGGGTTGTAATGGGAGTAAGGGCAGCAAAGACCCATTGAGCTGGTTTTTAGAGCAAGATAGCTACTTTGGAGAGCCTTTTGTTCAGCATGTTCAAAGCTTAGGGGGATTACAAGAAGGGGTTCTCTTCCACAGGGTATACCCTGTGGAAGAACGCTATTTAACTATAAGCTTAGAGGAAGGGGTTGTTCTTCATCTACCAGATGAATTGATTGATGCAAAAGGATTGGGTATTGTTGTTAGAGATTGGTTTTTTGAACATTACAAGGATATTTTTGAGACACATAAGTTTTTTTATCAAGAAAACTTTAAGCCGCTAAAAAAGCACTTAGAGAGCTTGGGGAAATCGCTCCTCGGAGAGCACGCTGAAATAGCGACAAAACTACAATTGAAGTTGGTAAAAGAGATGAAAACATTATTTAATATACAAGGTAGTCTTCTATCTAGGCAGACCTCCATTCTTGGTCAAGCGCAAGCGGGTGGGGTACCGGAGTACAGTTCACCTAGCAGCCAAGATTCAGATGATGATGCTAAATTTGACCGACTTTCCAACATAAGGGCTGCCGAATTATTTAGAGATGCTCAAAAGGGTATTCATCTCACGCGCAAAGTACGCCGTATTATTAAAAGACTGTATGAAAAAGAAATGGCGGAAGCAATTTATTTGTATATGGATAATTACTTTTTACGAAACAATGTCTTATCTGGAGATGAATGGCAGAAGATGTATATTGCTTTTTTAAATTATATGAGCGATTTTAATGGTCATGGAAAAGAACCTTCTGCTATAGAGCAAGAGCTAAAGTTGAAACTATTTGAGTTACATGAGGCAGAACAAGAAAAACATGGGGTAGTGAGGGCAGAGAAGCTCGCAGCAGAACATGCGATATCTTTAAAAAAAGATGCAAAGATTCTTGAGCTAGAAAGACAGATCGCATTGCTTAAAGAAGCTAAGGAAGAAAAAAAAGAAGCTGATAAAATGGATGAAGACTCTCCTCATGATGAAGAATCACCACCGCGTTCACCCTCTTCGACTGCCCCCGCCAATTCATTTTTTGGAAAAGAAGAAGAACTCAAAAGTGATAAAAAAAGAAAGAGGGAAGAAGAGCAAACCGAAGGCAGCCCGCCAAAACATAAATTTGGAAAAACAGGGGAGTAGCCCATGCCCACTTTCGAAAAAACCTTTACTCATTGCTGGCTGTTAAGCCTTTCTATTTATATTGTGTTAAGACGATACTATTTATATGCTATATAACGAGCGTTATTATAGATACTGTTTGTATATGTGTAATAGCTTGTAAGTAGTTACCATCCTGTATCATTATAGGCAATAATTAAGGTTAACGCTTAACAGGCGGTTTTTAAGCTAACGATTTTAGAGTTTTCGCGCGGAAAGCAGTTGAGGCCAATTAATTTAAAAAAATAGACGAAAGGCGGGCCTAGCCTAATGGGGTATAACGCAGTAGTAATCAAAATGTTGGAGATAGCATTTTACGCTTTTTTCTGGCTGGATTGGAAATGGACTTTTTGATGTAGGGCACTGGATGATTAGACAACTACAATTGAGTTGCCTTTTATATACCCTAAGCGTATAGTTTCTCCATGGCGGTCTAGAGAGCCCGTATTTTACAAGACATGAGGAGGTTAGAAAATGTCTATTCTACCAGAGGAAGTAGTAGAAATTGGTGGAGGAAAAGCACAGGCGGTATCGCATTCGCCGAGTATGCTTGTTTATAATATTAAGCGTTTAATGAGGGCAAAAGGTTTAAACGAAGCCGACCTTGCCAAAAAAACTGCTATCCCGCAACCTACCTTACATAAAGTTTTAGCTGGAAGAACAGGTGATCCCCGTATATCCACCCTGCAGCTAATTTGTAAGTTTTTTAATATTTCCTTGGATGTGGCTATGTACACGCCAGCCCATGAGCAATTGGATGTAGGGGCGACTGGCGTTAAAAGACAAACCAAAAATATTCCGGTTATATCTTGGCAGCAGGGTGTGGATGCCAGTAATTTCTTAAGCTTATTAACGGCTGATAGTGGGAGTAATTGGCGGATTGTGTCTGTGAAGTCCGATAAGGTGGTGGCCTTGGTTAGCAAAATCAGCATGGAGCCTAGATTTGCGATGGGGACGGAGCTCCTGATTGATTTAAACGCAAAGCCAGCGGATGGGGATTGGGTGATGGTGCATTATCCTAACACCGATGAAGCGACCTTAAGGCAGTTGTTTTTAGATGGCCCGGTTAAACGCCTGAGCTCAATTAACAATGAGCGAGAATATGATATTTGTGATGAGCATACGCGCGTGTTGGGTGTGGTGATACAGGCGACGCGGAGTTTTTATGAGAATTGATTGAAAAAGCAGTGTACTGGAAAGGAAAGGGTAAGCCCATCAGGTGTCAGGCACTTTTTCTAAAAACATACCGCCCGCATAGAAGAAAAAGGCTAAACCTGTTAGACTAGGGCCATGTAATGAATGGGGCACCTATGGATGAAATAACGGTACCGCAACGCAGGTCACACGACAACTTTGTAAAAAGCATGCTTTTTGATGTGCCTATGGCTAAAGATTTCTTTGAAGCCAATCTTCCGGCAGAAGTATTAAGTTTAATAAAGCTAAACACCATGGTCTTAGTGCCAGGCACTTTTGTCGATAAAGAACTACGTGCCAGACATACCGATATTCTTTATAAAGCGGAGCTTAAAGAGGGCGGCGAAGGGTATATATTTTTGTTGGTTGAGCATTACTCTACTCCTGATCCAACCATGGCGTTTAGAACATTAAATTATGTTATGCGCATATTAGATAGGCATGTGAAAGAAGCCAAGAATGCGCAGAAAAACCCATTGCCCTTGCCTTATGTATTTCCCGTCGTGTACTATAATGGTGAAAAAGCGTATAAAGGCGAGCGTTGTTTATTTAATCTTTTCGGAGAGTATGGTAAAAAAGTAGAAGCCTTATTTACGGGTCCTTTAAATATAGTAGACATTTCGGTTGAGGCCGACATGGATATAGGGGGGCAGAAAAGAGCCTCACTGCTGAACTGGTGTATGCGCTATAGTATGGAAAGGGAATTTTTATCGCATTTGCCGGAGTTTGGGCGTTATGTGAAGGACTCTATTTCTGTTTCCGATTGGACGGAAGAAGATAGAGAGCGAGCCAAAATTATGATAGACTATATAATGAGCTCGTTGAATACGACAGCGAATAATGATGTTTTAATTGAGGCGATGCACAATGCATTGCCGCCAGAACTGGGGGATACCGTGGCTACATTAGCACAGCAACTCTTTGAAAAAGGGGAACTTAAGGGTGAACTTAGGGGTGAACTTAGAGGTGAACTTAAAGGTAAAAAAGAAGCCATAGCAGAAACTTTAGAGGCAATAAGCCTTATTAAGGCAGGCCTAGACAACCAAAGCATCAGCGAAAAAACCAAACTTGAGCTAGATGTAGTTATAGAGTTCCGCAAGCAACTCACGCACTAAGAAACCCAGAGACAAAATAACGGGCGCCCGCCAAGAACCCAAAGAAGCACTTTGTTTGCTCAAAAACACACATATTTTTTCTATGCACTTACGGGTGATTATTCCTATAACCACACCTAAAACATGGTTTTTTTATGTGCTGAGCTGGGCAAATAAAGCTCTTTTTTGACCGATTTGCCTCCTTTTGATCCCGATCAGGGC